>CAITEL010000391.1 GCA_903891375.1 uncultured Neisseriaceae bacterium | reverse complement strand
GATTATCTTTGTTACGATATCACCTCAGTTTCTTCTTACTCCGAATTAAATGAGTACATAAAATATGGTCATAATCGAGACAAAGAAAAATTGCCACAGCTAAATCTTGCAATGTTATTCGGATAAAAAGGTCGATTACCAGTATATTTCCATCAATTGCCTGGTAATATTACTGATGTTACAACGTTAAGCAATCTACTAAAAACATTTAAGTTCATTGGGGCAAGACCTATTAATTATGTTATGGATAAGGGGTTCTATAGCAAGAAAAACGTTGATTGTCTAGTAGATATGAAGCAGAAGTTTACAATTTCTGTACCAATGAGCAATAAATGGGTGCAGGAAGCTATTGATGATATTCATCAAGACATACATGGTCCTCAAGGATATAAACGTATTGATACTGAAACCATATATGTACACTCTCGCTTATATTCTTGGGGCGAAAAAAAACGTCGCTGTTACTTGCATTTGTATTATAATGCTTATGCCCGTGCAATAGCTGTTGATAAATTCAGTGAGGTATTAGTTGAATATAAGGCTGAGCTTGAATCGGGAAACTTAAACAAGGAGCATAGTAATGCATATAGTGAATTTTTTGTAATAAAAACAACACCCAAGCGAGGCACAACAGTCTCCTATAATAATGACGCAGTTAGCCAATATATTAAACGCTATGCTGGGTTTCAAGCCATACTGTCAAGTGCAATTAAAGACCCAGTAGAAACCTTGCAAATCTATCGTGATAAAGATGTTGTTGAAAAGAGTTTTGATGATTTAAAAAACCAATTGGACATGAAGCGTCTTCGAATGCACAGCTCAGAAGCGGTTAATGGGCGATTGTTTGTCCAATTTATTGCTCTCATCTACATTAGTGCATTACGAAAAGAAATGAGGACAACTGGTCTTATTAAACAGTACACAACCCATGAGCTATTGCAAGAAATGGAAACTTTGACAAAAATTAAATATTCTGGTAAATATGGTTATATCCTTACTGAGTTAACTAAACAACAAAGAGAAATTTTGAAATGTTTAAAAATTGAGCTACCACGCAAAACCTAGGTATAATTTTTTCGGGAAATTAGGCTACAAACTATATTTAATCGCCACTATGAAGAATGGTTTGAATTCTAAAACTAGGGTTGGCATTTAATAAAAAGAACGTTACAGTATTACCTAGATTAGGTTAGATTTTAACATTTAAAAATAACGACCACTTCATAGCATGATGGATGTTTTAGATGAATATATACTTGGGATAAGTTATTAAACAACCAGAATTGCACCAAAACAACAAAATTTCATTGAGTTACAATATGTTACACGCACACATTTGACATTTTATTAAAAAAATGATATAATATTGCCTGATATAAAGCTCTATTAGTTTCTGACATAGTAACCACTACAAAGCCTTTAGTTTGTAGACAATTGCTCTTCATACACCAATAAGTTTACGATAAACTAAATTAAAACTAATGTATTTTAGAGGACAATTTATAAATGATACATTTATATTCCGATTCTAGATGCCCTTTTTCACATCGGGCTAGGATTGTCTTAAATTATAAAGATATGGATTTTAAAATTATAGACGTTGCCATTGATTTACGACAAGATTTAATGTTATTAAGCCCATACAACGAAACACCAGTGTTAGTTGATGATATTGATAAAAACAACAAGAAGAAAGATTTAGTTCTTCTGACACCAGATATTATTTGTGAGTATATTGATGAACGTTTTCCTCATCCACAATTAATGCCAATCGAACCAGCCGAAAAGGCTCGTTTGCGCATGATGATGTCGCACATGGATAGAGAACTATTTGATCACGTTCGATTCTTAGATAGTAATTTGAATATCAAAGACACAAAAACTAAAAAAGAAGTTGATAAAGCCAGAAAAAAAATCTGTGAAAGCCTAGATAGTATTGCTAATGTATTTTCTGTAAATAAAAAAGCTGAATTTTTATTTGGTCATTCATTCAGTTTGCTAGATGCAGCTGTTTTACCTTTAATCTGGCGATTAGAGTACTATAATATTGTAATTAAGCAATCATGGAATGGCTTAATAAAATATGCGGAGCGGTTGTTTAATACTCAAGAATTTTTGAATTCACTCACCCCTGCAGAACGAGGCATGAAAAGTTTAGGATAATTTAGGAAATATAGATGATTAGTCAAAAACCATATTTAATTAGAGCAATTTATGAATGGTGCATTGATAGTGGACTAACTCCATTTCTGGCTACCATGGTAGACAGCAGAACCAATGTACCTAAACAATACGTTCAGCAAGGACAAATAGTATTAAATTTATCTACTGTTGCAACTAAAGAATTACTAATTGATGCTGAATGGATAACTTTTAAAGCCACTTTTGGCGGTTTACTTCAGGACGTGTCAATTCCAATTGAAAACATTATTGCAATATTTGCTCAAGAAAGTGGGCAAGGAATGCAGTTTAATGTTGAAATAAAAACAGAAATGACAAATTCAGATGAATTTAAAAAACCTGGCGGATTAAAGCTTGTTAAATAATGGTATTAGATGCTTGAATTAGATTTAAAAGGACTAAACTGCCCGTTACCAATTTTGAAAACAAAAAAGTTTCTTATGAATATTACTGGCGGGGATTTGGTTAGTGTTTACACTACAGACACAGCCTCTATGATTGACTTAAAAACTTTTTGCGATAAAACTGGAAATATTTTAATATCTCAATCTCAAAAAGATGGTATCATAACTACTGTTATAAGACGTAGAGACGACGTATAACACATAACTATACTCATTCATATTCAAGTTACAAGTTTTGTTGCCAAGCTCCTTGCCTACTACCTGTAGGTGGTATCTGTGGCGCCTTGGAGCTTGAATCTGTTCGAGTATACTAATCTGCATTTAAATAATAGTGTGGTTTTTATGTATAATTGACACACGCAAATAAATTTAATCGTATATCGCTAAGATGTTAATATAAAACGACACGATAGCATAAATTTAAAAACGCATAAGGTATAAAAATGATTGAAACAAACAACATTGACACATCAACTGATGAAAACCATCTTATTTCTGAACGTAGAGAAAAACTCACTAATATTCGCAAATGCAGAATAGCCTACCCCAATAGCTTCAAACCACTTGATAAAGCCGAAAAGTTACACACACTGTATGATAATTCATCTCATGATGAGCTTGTTGAAATTCATGCTAACGTGACTGTTGCAGGACGCATGATGCTTAAACGTGTTATGGGTAAAGCTTCTTTTGCAACATTACAAGACGGACAATCTAAAATACAAATATATATTTCGAGCGCAAAAATAAATGAAGAACTCTATAATGAGTTTAAGCATTGGGATATTGGTGATATTTTAGGCGTGACTGGTAATTTATTTAAAACTAAAACAAATGAATTAACTATCGATGTTGTATCTATAGAACTAATTAGTAAAAATCTCAGGCCTTTACCTGAAAAATTTCACGGATTAACCGACCAAGAACTTAAATACCGCCAACGTTACCTTGATTTAATCATGAACAATGAGACTCGTGAGTTATTTATAAAACGCGCGAAAATAGTACAATCTTTACGTGACACACTCACACAAGAGCAATATCTTGAAGTAGAGACACCGATGATGCACCCAATACCTGGTGGTGCAACAGCTAAACCATTTATTACACACCATAATGCTCTGGATATGTCGTTATTTCTACGTGTGGCTCCAGAGTTATATCTAAAACGCTTAATTGTCGGTGGTCTCGATAGGGTATTTGAAATAAATAGGAATTTTAGAAACGAAGGTTTATCTACTCGTCATAACCCTGAATTTACCATGTTAGAATTTTATGAAAGTTATGCTGATTATAAACGCATGATGGAAATAACTGAACAAATAATTCGTAATGCCACTATGTGTTCAATTGGTAGTTTGAAATTTAGTTACCAAGGCCGTGATGTAGATTTGGAAAAGCCATTTGATAAACTAACCATTGCTGAATCTATAATACAGTATAATCCACAATATAAAATGGATGATTTACAAAACCTAGAATTCTTAACTAACGAAGTAGAAAAATTAACTAAAACTCCCCATAAAAATAAAAGCTTAGGGGTATTGCAACTACTACTATTTGAAGAAACAACTGAAAGTAAATTATGGCAACCAACGTATATCATTGATTATCCAGTGGATGTCTCACCTTTAGCGCGTCAATCAGACTCTAATTCTGAAATTACTGAAAGATTTGAACTATTTGTAGTTGGGCGTGAATTAGCTAATGGTTATTCTGAATTAAATGATCCAGAAGATCAAGCTAATCGATTTAAGAAACAAGTTGATCAAAAAGATGCTGGTGATGAAGAAGCTATGCATTATGATGCCGATTATATTAGAGCATTGGAATTTGGAATGCCACATACTGGTGGCTGTGGTATTGGAATAGATCGCTTAATTATGCTTTTGACTGATTCAGCATCAATACGTGATGTTATATTATTCCCCCAAATGCGTGCTGAATAAAGATTAAACTCACCTGCATCAATTACCCTGTCATATTTGATATATTTATACTATGGATTGCTACTTAAATATGCAAAATGAATTACCGTTCAATGAAACGATGAACATAAAAGAAAAGATTGATACTTTAACTGATGATTTAATTCGCTATAATTTTTTTTATCATAGCAAAGATGAATCTTTAATCCCTGATGAAGTATATGATAAACTTTATCGGGAATTAATTAATTTAGAGCTGGAATTCCCTCAATATAAAAGAGCTGATTCGCCAACAACACAAGTTGGCTATGCACCTTTGTTAGAATTCTCACAAAAAAAACATAACACACCAATGTTATCACTAAATAATATATTTTCTGCTATGGACCAAACTGATGTATTAATTCAACATAAAGAATTAATACAATTCAATAAACGATTAGCTGATGCATTAAATATTCCTGAAGTATCTTATGTTGCTACCCCTAAATACGATGGTGTTGCTATTAGCTTGATTTATCACAATGGCGTATTAACTAGTGGCATTACACGTGGTGATGGTTTTATTGGTGAAGATGTAAGCCTAAACATAAAAACAATTAATAATATCCCTAAAGTATTAAACGTACACACTCCGCCTGCTTTACTTGAAGTGAGAGGCGAAATACTTATTAAAACAGCTGATTTTATCCAGTTGAATAAAAATCAGGAAGATTTAGGTTTAAAAGTATTTGCTAACCCTAGAAATGCAGCCGCAGGTAGCCTTAGACAATTAGACAGCAATATAACAGCTTCACGGCCATTACATTTTTTTGCCTATGCACTACTACTAAATAAAATTAATGAGAATTGCGCTATAAAAATCAACACCTATAGTGAACAGTTAAATTTTTTACAAACCCTTGGATTTGATGTTGGCAGTTGGTATCAAATTTGTCATAACCAAAATGAATTAATTGCATACTACGAAAACATGCTACTACAACGAGATTTATTACCATTTGGTATCGATGGTGTTGTATATAAAGTTAACAATATCACGTCTCAAGAAAAATTAGGCTTTGTCTCTCGTGCCCCTCGCTTTTCTATTGCACACAAGTTCCCTGCACAAATAATGGAAACCCAAATTATAGATATTGAAGTTCAAGTCGGACGAACTGGTGCACTAACACCTGTTGCACGAGTAAAACCCGTTAGTGTTGGTGGCGTAATCGTATCTAATGCAACATTGCATAACCAAGAGGAAATACAACGAAAAGATATACACATTGGTGATTTTGTCTATGTGCGTCGTGCTGGCGATGTAATCCCCGAAATCGTAAATGTGATTCTGGAAAAAAGAAACGAAAAGGTTTCTAAATTTAAAATGCCAACATTATGCCCAGTGTGTAATTCACACTTAATACAACTAGAGGGTGAAACGATTATTCGTTGTAGTGGCGGTCTTTTCTGTTCGGCACAAAAAAAGCAAGCGATTATCCATTTTGCCAGTAAACTAGCAATTAACATCGATGGATTGGGAGAGAAAATTGTTGAACAATTAGTTGAGAATAATCTTATTCACAACATTGTTGATATTTATAAATTAACTGAATCAAATTTAATTCAACTAGAACGGTTTGGTGAAAAAAGTGCATATAATTTAATTACAGCAATTAACAATAGCAAAAACACCCAATTCAACCGATTAATATATGCTCTTGGAATTCGTCATGTAGGAGAGGCCACAGCAAAGGATTTAGCCCGTACTTTTGGTGCATTTGAAACACTAATGAATGCAAATACCACTGAACTCATGCAAGTAAATGATATCGGTGACATAGTAGCCAAGTCTATCGTAGATTTTTTTAGTGAAGAGCATAATCAAAATATAATAACACAGTTATTGAATTGTGGTATCGCCTATGATATAGAAGCCTCTAAAAGTAATTTTAACGAGAATATTACTGGTAAAACCTTTGTAATAACTGGTACATTACCAAATCATTCTCGCGATGAAGTAAAATCACTCATTGAGAATCTTAGCGGTAAAGTAAGTAATAGTGTGTCAAAAAAAACTCATTATGTTATTGCTGGAGCTGATGCTGGCAGTAAATTAGAAAAAGCAACCACACTTGGAGTAACAATAATTGATGAAGAAACATTTTTGAAGCTTATATATTCTGAGTTATAATTTGAATGTCCATGTTGTTTATTCATATCCTATAATACCTATATAAAAATTATCCAGAGAGTATGAGAGAAGACCAACCACCAGAACGGTTGTTCTAATCGCATAAGTACCTAGACACATGTATCAGGTATTTTATTTAAGGATATTTATGTCCTTTAAATTTAATAAGGGCAATCTCTGGATCCCAGCCTACGCTGGGATGACAAATGCCCGAAAATTTGTGTCTTGGTACTACTTATGGGTTCTGAGGATGTTTATCTCCATTATTGCTAAAGAGTTTATTTCCAATCTGGGTGAGCATTCTTAGGACCAAGTTCAAATGGAGCAAATTCATCAACTTGAATCACTTCATTACTTAACTGTAATGCTAACTTTAATTTATCGTATTCTACCTGCGTTATAATATCTAATGTGATTGCTTTTTCAATCACATTTACGATCGAACCTTTAGGTAATAAATGCTTTCTAATCGCATTTTGGATTTTTAATTTAACAGGATTAGCCTCTATTACCGCTTTAAAAGTAACTTCCATTCTACCTACTAAATCTTTATAATCATTAGGTGCATAACACATCGATTTATAAACTTCACGAGTCTCGCAGTTAGCTAACAAACTAGTGCTTATTTTATGTTCCAAAATATCACTTGGACCTTTATATGGCTTACCAAATGGGAACAAAATTACTTTAACCACTTTTGCTAATGAACGCATCATGTAGTTATCTAGCGTTTCAATTAAGGCATTTTGTGCCGTAAATAAGCAATACTCTAACGACCATTTAACAAACGGCTCATCTGACTCACGCTTACCATTATCTTCATAATATTTTAAACTTGAACACGCCATATATAAGTAACTCATCACATCACCTAAGCGAGCCGATAATCTTTCCTTACGTTTTAATTCTCCGCCCAATGTAATTAAAGTTAGATCTGCCACCCAAGCAAAATAACTCGACATTCGAGAAATTTGTTTATAATAACTATGAAACTTAGAACTTGAATACCCTGTCGCAAAAATACCACAAGTTAATGAGTTAAATATCGCACGGATTTTATTTTGCGCATAATATCCAATATGACCAAACATCGCATCATCAAATTTATGTATCCCAGTCTCAAGCATAAGCGATTCATATTCACTACGGATAAATGGATGACATCGCATTGCTCCTTGACCAAATATCATTAGATTACGAGTCATAATGTTAGCACCCTCAACAGTAATACCAATAGGCATACCCTGATATCCACGTGCTAGATAATTATTTGGCCCCATAATGATTCCACGCCCAGCATGAATATCCATAGCATCTTTCATTACCTCCCGACCTGATTCGGTCAAGTGGTATTTGGCAATAGCTGAGGCTACTGATGGTCTAATCCCTGCATCTACTGCACTCACCGTAAACCTACGGGTAGCATTTAGCATATACGTTAAACCACCCATTTTAGCTAGCTTTTCTTCTATACCTTCAAAACTACCGATTGCAACTTTAAATTGTTCACGAATTAATGCATATGCACTTGAGGTAACTGTAGCAAGCAATGCACTTGCTGTACCACACGCAGGCAATGATATTGAGCGACCAATAGATAAGCATTCAACTAACATGCGCCAACCTTCGCCAGCCATTGCTTGTCCACCGATTATCCAATCTATTGGAATAAAAGACTCTTTTATTCTGACCGTGCCATTCATAAAAACTTGATCAATTGGGATTAGTCGATTACCAATTTCTAAGCCTTCATGATTATGTGGTAATAAAGCACAAGTTATACCTTCTTTTCCATTACCTTCTAATAAACCATCTGGATCTTTTAATTTAAAAGCTAATCCTACCAGCGTGGCAATAGGTGCCAAAGTAATATAACGTTTATCTACTTTTGTAAGTTTTATACCCAAAACTTCCTTGCCTTCAAACTGCCCCATACAAACAGTGCCTTCATCTGGGATTGATGTTGCATCAGAACCAGCAGTAGGACCAGTCAAAGCAAAACAAGGTATTTCTTGCCCTTTAGCTAATAGTGGTAGATAGCGAGTTTTTTGTTCTTCAGTACCATAGTGGAATAACAATTCTCCTGGACCTAAAGAGTTTGGCACCATTACTGTGACTGCTGCAGAAATACTTCTTGTGGCAATTTTCATCACAATTTCTGAGTGAGCAGCCGCTGAGAAACCTTTACCACCATACTCTTTACTAATCACTAAACCAAAAAATCCATTTTCACGAATATATTGCCACACCTTAACAGGTAAATCCTTTTCTGTCGTGGTAATATGCCAATCATCAATCATACTACATAATTCGTTGGTTTCATTATTTAAAAACATTGTTTCCTCTACGGACAATTCAAACTTCTTTAAATTATGTAATAATTTAAAGTCTGGATTACCTTGAAATATATGTTTTTCATACCATGAATCACCTGCATTTAGTGCTAGTTGTTCTGTCTCAGAAATCTTAGGTAAGATTTTCTTTGCTGATACAAAAATAAATTTAGTAATTAATAATTTTCGCAATGGTTTAATATTAAACACAATTGCAATAATCACATAAATTATACTTATACAACTAAAGACAAACGGATTAATTGATACTGATAAATAATTTAAAACCAATAAATACACAAAAATAGCTAAGGTCCAAACAGCTAAACGTGATGTAAAATAAAGCACAAAACACGTTAGAAGCAGGAAACCAACAATAAACCACGTCGTCATAATAAACTCCAATTCTATTTAATTAACTCTTTCTACATATAAATCTGTTATTAATTCTGCACCTTGAATTACAGAGTAAGATTCGAGATTAGCACCAGATTCTTTTATTATATCTTCATCTAAACAATGATTGCCTGTATATTCGCTACTTTTTTTATTTAAGATATAGTAAGCAGCATCAGCCATAATCTGTGGTTTTCTTGATTTTTGTACAGCAGCTTCGCCACCTAAAAGATTTTGTACAGCAGCAGTATCAAGTAATGTTGCTGGCCATAGAGCATTAACTGCTATATTGTATTCTTTTAACTCTGCAGATAACCCTGTTACCATCATTCCTGAACTAAACTTACATAATGTATATGCAGTATGATTCTTAAACCATTTTGGTTTTAAATCTGGTTTAGGTGCAATATTTAGAATATGTGGATTAGCTGATTTTTGTAAAAATGGTAATGCATACTGTGTAGCAAATAAACTAGCTCGTACAATAACCTCATGCATTAAATCATAACGTTTTTCTGGCAATTCTGCAGTTTTAAGTAAATATACGCTACTTGCATTATTAATCAAGGCATCAATTTTACCAAATTTTTTACCACATTCTTCAATCGCTAATTTTAATGCGTTTAAATCACGGATATCACATGGTATTGCCATAACCTCATTTGCTCCTGCAGCTAAAATTTCATCACGTGCAGTCCATAGCGTACCTTTTAACTTTGGATGAGGCTCCGTTGTTTTGGCAACTATAGCTATATTTGCACCTTCACGAGCAAAGCGTTTAGCAATCTCTAAACCAACTCCACGTGACGCACCTGTAATAAATATTGTTTTTCTTTCCATTTTTATTGTACCTTTTCAAAATATTGTTTAGATAATGCTACTTTGTCTATTTTACCTACGAGTGTTTTTGGTAAGTCTTCTTTTAATATAATAATCTCACGTGGTATCTTATAGCTAGTGAGTTTTTTCCGTGCCTCTAGAATCACTTCATTCTCTAGCATGATTTTGCCTGGTTTAAATTCAATAAAAGCTATAACCCTCTCCCCACAACTATTATCTGGAACTCCAATTACCGCTGATTCCTGAATATCAGAAATCCCATCTAATACATTTTCAATTTCAACAGGATAAACATTAAAACCAGATACAATTATCATGTCGTTTACACGTCCACTAATAAAGAGTTTCCCTTGATGGTTCAGATAACCAATATCACCAGTATTAAACCATCCGTCACTATCTAATGCTTTAGCTGTTTGTTCTGGATTATGCCAGTATCCACTCATGACTTGCGGTCCACGAACCCAAACCACTCCATTCTCCCCCAAAGATAATGGAGTATTAGTTTCAAGCTTACGTATCTCAACCTCTGTTGACGGGATAGGAAAACCAACTGAACCATCAAATGTATTATCCATAGGATTCATTGTAACTGCTGGCGATGCCTCGGTCATTCCATAACAATTACTTGGCATTACCCCAGTAGTTTCAAACCAATCGTGTGCAACTGATACCCGAGCTGGCATACCACCTGCTACACTATATTTAAAGTCTGGGTACTTGATTTGTTTAAACTCAGGAGATGACAACATATGGCTATATAACGTATCTAACGCATTAAATATTGTAAATTTATTACTGGTTAATATTTTAATCAAATCCTTAGTGTCTCTAGGGTTTGGCACCATTACGTTTTCACTACCAGCAAAAAAGAAAGTAAATAGGTTAGAGGTTAATGAAAATATATGGTATAACGGTAATGCGTCTATAGCAATTTGATTAGATAAACTATCACACTGTGGTGTCAACCATGCATGTATCTGCGTAATATTCCCCACAATATTTCTATGACTCAGTATCGCACCTTTTGGTCTACCTGTTGTTGCCCCTGTGTATTGTAAAAACGCCATATCGGTATTAACAACATCAGGAGTATAGCTTAATTTATTCTTTGATGAACATATAAGATCTTTAAACATTTGTGCATTATATGTATAACTCACATCAACTTTTTTAATCTTTTCAATTACTAAATTTATTACACAACGCTTAAGCCACGGATACATATCTGGAACTTTAGTCACTACAATGTTTTTTAATGCACCTTTCCCAAATTGATTATTTAGTTTCTTCGCCATTATATTTAACACTACTGCAACTTTTGCCCCCGAATCTTCTAGAATATACGCCATTTCAGATTCGGTATATAATGGGTTTATATTTACAACTACCGCACCTAATTTTAAAATCGCAAAAATAATTATCGGATATTGCATTATATTCGGCATTATTATTGCAACCCTGTCGCCATGTCGCACACCAATGTCATATAAAGAAGTCGCAAAATTCTCGACTATATCAGAGACTTGTGAGAATGTTATACTATAATTATGACACGTAAATGCTTTATGCTGACTAAATTTAGCGCATACATCATCAAACATATTTACTAAAGTTTTGTTCTCAATCGTAACATCAGCAGGTATACCTGCAGGATAATATTTTGTCCAAATTTTTTCCATTACCGATCAACCTAAAATAATAGTTCAGAGTTCAAAAACAATAAGTATACATTTAAACGGCCTCAAATACGCCTGCGGCTCCCATTCCTGTTCCAATACACATAGAGACAATCCCATATTTTTTATGCGTACGTTTTAACCCATGGATTAATTTTGTAGCAAGAATAGCCCCAGTTGCACCTAATGGGTGCCCCATAGCGATTGCGCCACCACATGGATTAACCTTATTTAAATCTAATTTTAAATCATGCGCCACGGCAAGGCTTTGAGCCGCAAATGCTTCATTTAACTCAATCCAATCGATTTGATCTAAGGTTAAACCAACTTGTTCTAATACTTGAGGTATCGCTTTAATTGGTCCAATTCCCATTATTTCAGGAGGAACACCTATTACAGAAAATCCAAGGAATTTTGCAATCGGTGTGAGTTTATGTTCTTTTAAATATTTTTCACTAACTAAAACTAAACATCCAGCACCATCTGACATTTGTGAACTGTTTCCTGCAGTAACACTACCTTTTGTAGCAAATGCAGGTTTTAATTTGGCAAGTGCTTCAATTGAGGTATCGCCACGTGGGCCTTCGTCCGTATCAATCATCATTGTTTTTTGTTTTACTTTATTTGTTTTTTCATCTGGTAAATTGTGGGTTACTTCTATAGGTAGTATTTCATCTTTAAAATATCCTTTGGCTATTGCATCGGTTGCACGTTTGTTACTTTCAAGCGCAAAGTTATCTTGCGCTTCACGGCTAATATTCCAATCACGGGCTACGTTTTCAGCAGTAATCCCCATACCAAAAGCTATCGCCACATCGTTATTTTTAAATACATCAGGGCTAACACTCCAATCATTACCACCCATCGGGATTAAACTCATGCTCTCAATCCCACCTGCTACAACCACATCTGCTTGCCCTAGACTAATCATATTTGCGGCAATTGCCACAGAGTTAAGCCCTGAACTACAATATCTATTTATAGTTAGCCCTGGTATCGAGTTAGGCAAACCTGCCAATAATAATGCAATTCTGGCTATATTTTGCCCTTGCTCCGCTTCAGGGAAGGCACATCCCATTACCACATCGGCGATATCATTTGCATTAACTTTTGATTCTTTAACTGTTTCTTTTAAAAGTGTAGCCAGTAACTCATCTGGACGTTTTTTTGCAAAGCCACCTTTTTTAGCTTTACCTACGGCGGTTCTTTTCGCTGCTACTATGTATACTGTGTTTCCCATTTTAAATCCTTTAAGTCTAAAATATATTACTAATGAAAATATTGCAAAGTGCTAAGTTTTAGATTATTTGCATACACTCCAACAGATTTTCTTTAGAACTAGGAGCTAAATCACGCAGTGTACTGTGGTACATAAGTGATTTAGCGACAACGTTATAATGAAAATATGGCAGAGTGTTAGTTACGTAGTGGTTTACCTGTCTCTAACATATGTTGTATCCTAGCCCCTGTCTTATCCGAAATAGCTAACTCAATAAACTTTTCTTTTTCAACTGCTAATACCCAATCTTCACTAACTCTACTATCTTTTTCTATTGCACCACCACACATTGTAATGGCGATATTTTTTGCAATAAGTAAATCGTGATCAGATATTTGCCCACCTGCATACATATTCGCAAGTAGCCCATCTACTGTGGCTATACCTTGATTACCAAATACATTAAATTTAGGTTTGAGTGGTGGACGATACCCTGAGACGGCTAAAAACTTAGCTTTTTCTTTAGCTACGTACAATACTTCGTTAGTATTCATTACAATCATATCAGTCTCTTGTAAGAACCCCATCTCTAAAGCCTCATATGCTGATGTTGCCACTTGTGCCATTGCTAGATTTTTATATCTTTTTTCAAATTCTTTCCATGGTTCTATTGATTTTGAGGCCCTATATGCCATTTCTGTTGAGCCACCCCACCCAGGTAGTAAGCCGACTCCAGCTTCAATTAAACCGATGTATGATTCTAATGCTGCTACTACTGAATCACAATGAAGCATTATTTCACAACCACCACCAAATGCATAACCACGTACACCTGCTACTACTGGAATTTTACTATAACGAAGTTTGTTTACTATAATTCTATGGCCTGCATCAATAATACTATCAACAGCTTCTTTTCCATTCATCATTATAGAAAAACCAAATTCTTCTAAATTAGCCCCAACTGAGAAAATCTCTTTTTGTTGCCAAATTACCATCGCTATGCATTTTTCTTCAGCAACTTTTATAGCCTCTTCAATACCTGTTAATACGTCCATACCTATTGCACACATTTTGGATTTAAACGATAAAATCCCAACGTTGTCTCCTGTATGCCATAATTTTACTCCATCATTTTCATATAATGTTATTTGATTTACGTTTGGTACTTCATTAAGTAATAGCTCTGGGAACAATTGTTTAGCGTAAACTGGTAGTAATTTTCTTTCTACTAGTTTATTTTCAGTATAGTTAAAATGTTTGTTGTCTAAATATACTCCATCCTTATGTGTAAATACCCATTCTGGTAATTTAACTTTTGATAATGTTTTATCGTTTTCTATATCTTCTTTAATCCAATTAGCAACCTTTAACCATCCTGCTTGTTGCCAAATTTCAAAAACTCCTTCTTTCCAACCAAACCCACAACGAATTGCGAGGTCTATCTCTCGTGGAGAATCAGCGATTTGCCCCATTAAAACTGCCGCATAATGGAATACATCTCTAAAAGTTGACCATAAAAACTGTGCGTGTGCTTCATTTGAGTTATGTAATTGTTCAATTTTATCTGCCCAATTTCTTTGTTTTATTATATCCATAACTTCTTGTACTGGTTTTTGATCTGATTTTCTATATTCACCAGTAGTTATTTCTAGTACTTTAATGCCATCTGCATCTTTCTTATAAAAACCTGCTTTGGTTTTTTGTCCTAATTTACCTTGTGTAATTAGTTTTTCTACCCACTTGGGTAAGTTGTAATATGCTTCAAAGCCATCTTTACAATTTTTTTGCATAGTTTCAACCACGTGGGCTAATGTATCTAACCCAACCACATCAGCGGTTCTGTAAGTAGCACTCTTAGCTCGCCCTAAGTCTTTTCCCGTAAGTTTATCAACTACTTCTAACGGAATATTAAATTTTTCGGTATGAACTGCAGCCACTAACATAGAAAAAACCCCAACTCTATTGGCAATAAAGTTAGGGGTATCTTTAGCAACTACAACATTTTTACCTAAATTAGTAACTAAGAATGTCTCTAAATTCGGTAAAATATGTGATTGGGTTTTAGTACTTGGGATCAACTCCACTAACGACATATAACGTGGTGGGTTAAAAAAATGAACTCCACAGAAATTACCACGAAGTTGATCTGGTAAACATTTTGCCAAGGATTCAATACTTAACCCTGAAGTATTTGAAACAATAATTGCACTAGATTTAATACTTGATGCGATTTTATGAAATAAATCCTCTTTCCAATCTAATCTCTCAGCAATTGCTTCAATAATTAAATCGCAATCTTTTAATTTGTCTAAGTCATCATCATAATTGGCTATAGTTATATACTCTAAACTTTTGTTCCATGCCAATGGTTTTGGTGTTAATTTTTTCAAATTAGCTACTGATTTTTCAATTAATTCATTCGGGTTAGTAGTTTTAGATTTTAAATCAAATAAAACTGTTCTAATGCCTCCATTACCAAAGTGAGCAGCAATTTGCGACCCCATTACGCCACTACCCAAAATCGCAACTTTATTCACATAAAACCCATTTTGCATATTTTACTCCTATAGATTAAAAGACTTAACAACCAAAGATTTTACCAACATTGCGCTTAAATTAGCTATGTGCAGTGCAACATAAAATTGATAAATTATGAAATATACTTCGCACCAAATTCAAAGACTATGAATATAATATACTTAGCTCGCTCAAAATTTGAGGTTTTTGATAAGCGACGCCGTATACTTGTAGTAAATCAGGAGCAAAATCAGAAATCTCAAATGATGACCGTGCCAAGTATATCCATTTCTTCTTCCATCCATTTTAATATATGAGTATCCAGCAATGGATATATTTCTGTACGAATTCGCTGATAATAGTCATT
>CAITEL010000390.1 GCA_903891375.1 uncultured Neisseriaceae bacterium | reverse complement strand
GGTCCTGCAAAAGCTGATGAAGGACATACGGATCGGCCAGGACGACATCGATTCGGTCCGCGGGACGATGGGAAGCGCCGTAGCGAAGGCGACGGAAAAATATTCTTATTACATCAAGTATTAAATTAAGCGAACAAAAACAATCGTTCTTACATGCATTAGCTGAAAATTTAATTAATAAAGGTTATACCATAATAAAATCTAATTCTATTGATGAAACTATTGCAACGTTACAACATAATGCTCGAATAGTATGTTTAATTTTGGACTGGGAGGATTATAAAATTAATTCAATTATAGGAGTCGGGCATATAAACCCTGATTTGCCTATTTTTGCCATAAGCGATACTAATAAAGAATTAGATTTGAATTTACAGAATCTTAATTTTAATTTAGATTTTTTGCAATACAGTAGCTATTTAATTAATGAGGATGCTATTAGAATCCATAATGCGATTTTTACCTATATAAATACAATTATTCCTGAATTTACTAGGGAATTAATGCGATTTGCTGAAAGGGATGAATATACCTTTTGTACACCAGGACATATGGGTGGCAATGCTTTTAATGAATCACCTATCGGCTCCAATCTTTTATGATTTTTTTGGCGAAAATGTATTTAAAACCGATATTTCAATTTCAGTTCCAGAACTCGGTAGCCTGCTTGACCATAGTGGACTACATAAAATAGCTGAAGAATTCATTGCCGAGGTATTTAAAGCCGATCGTTCATACATCGTGACAAATGGTACATCAACAGCAAACAAAATGGTTGGAATGTATTCGGCATCTGAGGGAGAAACAATACTTGTCGATCGAAATTGCCATAAGTCAATATGTCATTTTATGATGATGACTAATGTTATACCTTTATATTTAAAACCGACACGGAATGCATACGGTATTATTGGTGGTATAAAAAAATCTGAATTTTCTCAAACGACGATACAGCAAAAAGTAAAAAATTGTCCAATAAAAGCCAGTCAACCAAATTATGCAATAATCACTAATTCAACTTATGATGGATTATTATATGATACAAGCTATATTCAAAAGACGTTAAATATAGCAAAATTACATTTTGATGGCGCATGGATTCCATATGCTTGCTTTCATCCAATATATCAAAATAAACATGCAATGTGTTTAACGCCAGAGAACAATCAAGTTATATTTGAAACACAGTCAACACATAAGTTGTTAGCTGCATTTTCTCAAGCCTCAATGATACACATAAAAGGTAATTATACTGAAGACATAATGAATGAATGCTTTATGTTACATACATCAACCAGCCCGTTATATCCTATTGTATCTAGTTGTGAAGTGTCAGCTGCAATGCTAAAAGGTGTACGTGGATTTAATTTGATAAATGGTGCTATAGAACGAGCAATTGCATTTAGAAATGAGGTTAAACGGCTTAAAAATGAGTCAAAAACTTGGTATTTTGATGTTTGGCAACCCGATAATATTAAGCTCAAAAAATGTTGGAACTTAAATAAAAAAGATACGTGGCATGGCTTTAAAGAGGATGATCAAAGTCATATGTCGTTAGACCCAATAAAAATCACAATTCTAACTCCAGGAATTTCTAATAATAAATTAGATATTTTTGGTATTCCAGCAAGTATAGTTTCAATGTATTTAGATTCACATGGTATAATTGTTGAAAAAACAGGGCCATATAGCATGTTATTTTTATTCAGTTTTGGAATTAATAAAGCTAAATCTATGTATTTACTTAGTTGCCTTAATAATTTTAAAACAGCTTATGATAATAATTTATTAATAAAAGACATGTTACCTAATTTGTATAATTCTTATCCAGAATCGTATAAAAGCATGCGTATTCAGACCCTTAGTAATAAATTACATTTATTGATAAAAAATTATGATTTACCTAATCTAATGTACGAGGCGTTTGATTGTTTACCGCATATGGAAATGACACCACATTTCGCATATCAAAAATTAATTAAAGATGAAACTAAAATTATACCTTTAGACGAATTAGAGGGTAATATCAGTGCTGTAATGGTTTTGCCGTATCCACCAGGAATTCCGTTAATAATGCCTGGAGAGAAAATCACAAAAAAATCAATTGTAATTCTTAAATACTTACAAATGCTCGAAAAAATTGGCACTGAATTGCTAGGCTTTGAAAGTGATATACATGGACTCAAACTAAATAATGAAGGTAGATTAAGCATTCGAGTTATTAAATAAGATTATTTACTCCGTGTATTTCTTTGAATATGTTCGAGTATACCAAAATAACTAAAATTTAGAAGGAAATAGGCACCATGAAGAACAATTGCAATATACCTACTATACCGAGAACAGTTACTAACTTTTGTGATAAAAGTCCTGCAGAGACAATACAGGATAAAGCAGATAATACGACATTGACAGATATGGCGTTGTTGCATGAATACCCATAAATCAATGCTCATACCTACCCAAATCTGTTATAATTAGTAACTTTCAATTTAAAATGGCATATTGGTAGGTTATAATGACAAAGAAAAATATAAAAAAGAAGTCAGGTCGGACAATAATTAACTGGCGAGCTTATAATCGAGCACTTGTAAATCGGGGTAAATTTATGTTATTTCTTGACCAATCTGTGCGAAATTCTTGGTATGAAGTTATTGATAATCCAATGCCTCGGGCACAACTGGTTTATTCTGATATTGCAATAGAGGCTGTTTTATCATTAGCGTATGCATTTAATACCCCACTACGTGCAGCGACAGGCTTTGTGCAACAAATATTTGAACTTTGTAACATTGATTTAAAAGTTCCAGATTACACCACCTTGTCAAGAAGAG
>CAITEL010000389.1 GCA_903891375.1 uncultured Neisseriaceae bacterium | reverse complement strand
CTTACATTGACATTGTAATCACGTAATTCTTTAACAATATCTATAACTTTAGAATTGCGAGTATCAGGACAATCTTCTTTAAACGTAAAACCTAATACAATAGCTTGTGTATTAGTCATAGAATGTCCAGATTTGATTAATTTTTTAACTGAACGCCTAGCTACATACCTACCCATATTATCGTTAATTCTACGTCCCGACAAAATGACTTGTGGTACATACCCCAACAACTCTGCCTTATGTGTTAAATAGTATGGATCTACCCCAATACAATGTCCGCCAACTAACCCTGGTCTAAATGGAAGAAAATTCCACTTAGTGCCTGCTGCCTCAAGAACTTCTACTGTATCAATGTCCATACGTTCAAAAATGACTGCAAGCTCATTCATTAATGATATATTTAAATCACGTTGGGTATTTTCAATAACTTTAGCAGCTTCAGCAACCTTAATACTGCTTGCCTTATAAACACCAGCAGTAACAACACTCGCATAAACATCTGCAATAATATTTAATGACTCAACATCACAACCAGCCACTATTTTCATTATTTTAGTAAACGTACGTTCCTTGTCGCCTGGATTAATTCGCTCTGGCGAATAACCAACTTTAAAATCAATTCCAAATTTTAACCCAGAGTTTTTTTCTAAAATTGGCACACATATTTCTTCGGTAACACCTGGATACACAGTTGATTCGTAGACTACTATATCTCCTTTTTTAAGAGCATGAGCAACTGTTTTTGATGCTTTTTCCAGTGGGGACAAATCTGGCTTATGTGCCTCATCAACTGGAGTTGGTACCGCAACTATATGAAAGTCTGCTTTTCTTAAATCAGATATTTCATTAGTAAATAATATATTAGCTATTTGTAAGTCACCAATTTTTACTTCGTTAGTATGATCTTTACCTGACTTTAACTCTTTTATACGTTCTAAATTTACATCAAATCCAATACATTCTTTTTGTTGTCCAAAAGTAACAGCAACTGGCAACCCAACGTAACCAAGCCCCACAACTGAAACTATTCTATTGTGCATAATTTTGCGCCTTTTTATAAATAATTACTAGCCAATATTATAATCTATTATGACTTAAAAACACCAAGAATAATAAATAAAATGTGCTTATGCCATTTTAAAATCTCAAGAAAATAAATTTAAAAACTGTAAAAATATGTTAAAATCGATGTTAATCGTTTAAAATAGATACCATATATTGAATATGACCACACAACGACCGACACCATGGTTTGATAGTTACAATAACACAAACATCTCTAAAGAAGTAATTGTTATTGGTGGCGGTATTAGTGGTGCCACTACTGCATATAGTTTAGCTAAACGTGGATACCATGTATCATTGTTTGAAAAAAATAATGATTTAGCACTTGAGGCTAGTGGGAATTATCAAGCTATGCTCTATGGTAACTTCTCAGGGAATCCATCGCCAATTTTAGAATTAAGTTTACTGGGTTATAAGTATAGCCATGCCTTAATAAATAAAATTTTGCAACCAAATGTTGAATTTGAAAATTGTGGCTTAATCCAACTAGCGTATAATCAGCAACAAGTAAAACAGCAACAGCAAATTTTACGTGCGCTATTTTCAAAAAATCTTTGTTACTATATTAATCAAACACAAATCGAAGAATTTAGCGGTACAAAAGTTAACTGCGATCATGGTTTATTCTACCCCAATGGCTTATGGCTTGACCCTCGTAAATTTATAAATAAATTAGTAGATGAACCCAATATCAGGATTCAGTTAAATAGTGAAATAATCAAATTAAACCAGCTAGAAGAGTTCAAATGGCAAATAGAAGATAGCCTAGGCAATCATTATTATGCCCCAAATATAGTTTTGTGTAACTCTTATTCGGTTATTAAATTTACACAACTAAGTAACTTGTACTTACGTAAAATACGTGGGCAAATTAGCGTAATTAATAGTAATAGTGCTTTAAAAACAGTGTTATGTGCTAATGGTTACATAACACCCAATAAAGGTGATTCATTTACTATTGGTGCTACCTTTAAATTTAATGATAATAATACGCAAATTAAACAAGAAGAACACCTAGAAAATATAAATAATTTTGCAACGATTACCCCACAGATGACTGAAAGGATAGATTTAGCTAAGGTTAATGGTAAAGTTAGTTTTCGAGCCAGTACTACCGATTATATGCCTTTAGTTGGTCCAATAGGCGAATATACTCAATTTAAAGATGCCTATAAAAACTTAGCCAAAGATTCTAATTATTGGATTGATACTCCATGCCCATACCTAAAAGGATTATTTATTAATGTGGCTCACGGGGCAAAAGGAATGTTAACTGCCCCAATATGCGGAGAAATAATAGCTAATTATATTGAAAACACATTAAACATAAGTGAAACTCTGAAAGATGGTTTACATCCTAACCGATTTTGGCGTAAAGAAATTATTCGCCATCAAACCTCTGAATAACTCATAGAAAAATTCGATAAATTTGCAAAACTACACTAAAATGATTTATAATTGAGCCGTCACT
>CAITEL010000388.1 GCA_903891375.1 uncultured Neisseriaceae bacterium | reverse complement strand
GGTATCATTCTTATTATAAAACTTCGTAATAATACTATTAGAAAATGTTTTTATTATAAAATCTTTGTCAATAATAATCACCCCATAATTTTTATCTTGATGAACATTCTCAAATAATTCAAATTTTTCTAATATATCTTTCAATAATTCTTGATCTGTAATCATTTGTATTTCTACCTAAATATTTTTAATGGTGAATTTTTTAATTAAGCATTAAGCAATTTTGACGAATAAAGGCTTACATAAATTTCGTGGAGGGTATTTATGCATTTGCAATTTGATTGCCTTAATTCGTAAATCATTTTTATTTGTTACACCATATTCACGGTATAAGTGTCTCTGTATATACTTACGTACCGTTGATTCTTCTACAGAACACTTATAATTGCTAACTAATATCTCTATAATTTGTACGTATGTATCAAAATGGCAAAGTAAAAATAAAATATCAGCTTTATGCTCTTTTAAATGAAGCTTCCTTGCAATCCGTATTTCAGATTTTCTTGCAAGCTCTGTTTTTAATTCTTGCCACAGAATTGGCAAACCTTTATAAAACAACACATTTACACCAATAACATTGCCTGTTTGCGGATTTATTATAGGGGAGATTTGAGCCATCATATATATATATTCATCTATTCTATCCAAATTAGCTGTCAACGCATAATTTATTTTTTTCCCATGCACAGCATCCTTATAAAGCTCATCTATAACTTCTCTATGAGTGGTATCTGTAAACAACTGGTAAACTAAGTTTTTATTTAAAGAATCCTTAATTTCGACTTGTTTATTTTGCTTCCAAAGGCTTAAATATGATTTCGTATAATAAATTAGATGTAAGTTTAAATCATAAACAAAAGAACATTCGGATGAATTGTCATGAAAATCCATGCAATATTTTACATAAGTTTCTAAAAGTTGATTATCATTCATAAAACACACTCCTAAATATTTTAAATCTTACATCATTTCTGAGGTATACTTAACACTGGCATGTATACTCGAACAGATTCAAGCCCCAAGGAGGCGCCACAGATGCCACCTACAGGTAGTAGGCAAGGAGCTTGGCAACAAACTTGGAACTTGAATATGAATGAGTATATCACGCTTTCCACTTTTGCCCATAATGTACGATAGTAACACGGCACGTGGTCGCACTCTCCCTCATCAAAAGCCTCATTTGTGCCCGTGCTAAGTATAGTGTGCTGGTATTATGCAATTATTTTAGCATACATCATCATCAAGTTCACCCACATTCAATATACCCAAAACATTAAATTCAACTTTCTTATCTAGTTCCTGTAATGATAACACTGGTATTTCAGGAAACCTTGCTTCAATTATTGAGCGAACATAGCGACGTATATCAAACTGAGTTACAATAGTAAGTGGAACCGTTAAACCTTTATTATTATTTTTTATTGCTTTTCCCAACACCTCAAGAAACGCACTAGTTAAATGAGGATCCATGGATAAAAATCCGCCAGCCTCGTTCATTCTTATTGAATCTCTCACTATATTTTCAAATTCCTGATTTAAGAGAAAACAAGCGATAACTCCATTACCATTACTAAACTTATATGCTATATATCTACCAATAGATTTTCTAACTTCTTCAGTAATGATTACTGTGCTACGTTCAAATTGAGCATATTCTAACATCGTATCTAATAATGGTTTGAAATTTCTAATTGATATACCCTCACATACTAACCGTTGTAATATTTCAGTAATTTTATTAAGAGGTAGCATCCTGAGTAATTCACGAATTAAATCTTGCGAATCCACCATTCCATCTAACAGGGACTTCACTTCTTGTATACCAAAAAACTCTGGAGCAAAATTAATTAAATTAACCTTCACCTGACAATAAATAAAATCCCAAACGCTCATGTATCTTATTTCATGCTCTTCACATAATTTATGTTTAGATACATCTACCCATACTCCATTTATGTTTTCACCAAAATTATAAGAATTGCAAACGTAGTTGTCTTCAAAAATTCCGTCTAATACCAATTTATTCTCTTCAAGCACTAGAATTTTATTAGCTGAAACCATAATATTAGATACTGGAACTTCATTTATAAATAGCTGATAACTTCCTGTTGCTAGGCTATCATTGATTGAAACCGTTATGTGTGGAATTTGTATTCCTAAAGACTGCTGTATCTCCCCTCTAATTTTCTTAACTACGTCTCGAATTGATAAAATCATCTTCTCAGTTTTAAAATCTTTTGATAATGTTAAATGCAATGGTAAAATTGGCGAAAAAGCATCGTTATTTTCTAAATCATCATTATCATCCATTGAAAGCGATGACTCTTGCGGAATTAAATCATTATCATTAGCAATATTTTTGGGGTTTTTCTTACGATATAAGACAAATGCAATTATTGTGAACACAATAAATATTCCCGATAAAATACCACTTGGCATACCTGGAATAAAAGCTAAAATAAAAATAAACCCTAGTGCTGCAAATATTGCTTTATGGTTTTTGAATACTTGGGTAATGATATTATTACCCACGTTTGCTTTTTTGTTTCCATCCTCAGTATGTGTAATTAAAATTCCTGAGGTTAACGCAATAACTAATGATGGAATTTGCTGAATTAAACCATCGCCAATAGTCAGTATACAGTATGTTTGAATAGCGTCACCAATAGGTAGTCCTTTTTGTAAAACACCAATAAAAACTCCACCAAATAAATTTATAACTATATCAATAATACTTGCAATAGCATCACCTTTCACAAATTTCATAGCACCATCCATAGCACCAAAAAATTTACTCTCCATAATTAACACTTGTCGAAGATCTTTAGCTTCCTTCATGGTTATATTGCCTGCACGTAAATCGCTATCTATTGACATTTGTTTACCCGGCATTGCATCCAATGAAAATCTTGCACCAACCTCAGCTACACGCTCCGACCCCTTGGTAATTACAATAAAATTTATAATCGTAATGATTAAAAAAATTATTACACCAACTGCTAAGTTTCCACCAGCTACAAAGGTACCAAAAGTATGCACCATCTCACCAGCATCTCCATCCATCAAGATTAAACGACTGGTCGATACTGTAATTCCTATGCGTACTAATGCTAAAACCAATAAAATACTGGGAAAAGATGACAGCTCTAATGGTGAATTTATGTAAATAACCACCATTAAAACAATTAAGGTTAAAGAAAGATTTATGGCTATAATGCCATCCATCATCCATGGATATAATGGAATTAACAT
>CAITEL010000387.1 GCA_903891375.1 uncultured Neisseriaceae bacterium | reverse complement strand
TAATATTAGTGGTAAAATTGACATAAAACTCAATGAAACCACCAACACCTATCAAATTAAAGCTAAAAATTTAAAACTATCTACTTCCAAAGGGTATTTAATTGATAACAATCAAATCAGTGGTTTTTACACCATTGATAAAAAAGGTGAAATTAGTATTCTTAATACTAATTTGAATAATTTAAATAATATTCTGTCAATTATACCAAACACCAGTGATATTAACTTAAATGGTAAAATTAATCTAATAAAAGCATCATGGCTGGGTAATATTTTACACCCCATCGACTTCACTATAACAACACAATTTGAAAGCTTAGGTTTATCATCTAAAAACAAGTCTTTACCAAACGTTAACAATATCAATGGACAAGCCATTATTAGTAAAAAAGGCGGTGACCTTACTCTATCTTTAGTAAATAGCACATTAAATTACCCAAGTATGTTTTATGTTCCATATCTAATAAAAAATATGAATACCAGCATTAAATGGCAAGTTAATAACGACAAGACTATTAATTTTAATTTATTACCAACAACAGTTAATGCCAGTGATTTTAATGCCTCAGCTTATGGTAAATATATTTACAAACCCCGTACAAGTGGTTATATAGAACTTTATGCAGGGCTAGATAAAATACCCGCTAACCGTGTTGGATACTATTTACCCACACCAATTGATAATGCCAACCGTTGGCTTAAAACCGCACTTCTTGGTGGTTATGGCGAAAGCGCAACTCTAACACTAAAGGGATGGCTTGATGACTTCCCATTTCAAAATAATAAAGGGATTTTTTATATTGACGCTAAAGTTAATAATGGTAAATTATTGTACGCTAAAGGTTGGCCAATTATTGATAAGGTGAATGGCAAATTTATGATACGCAATCAAAAAATCATTATAACCGCCAATGATGCTAAAATATCAAATAATAAAATCACCAAAGCTCTAGTTGTAATCCCAGATATGACGGCAAATCATGCATTTTTAACTGCAGTAGGTAGCGCCACTGGTAGCACTCAAAATTTTCTTAATTATCTTAAACACACACCCATAAACGCCTTATTAAGTAAGTTCCCTGAAGACTTAAACACTAGCGGTAATGGAAAGGTTGATATTGATTTAAAAGTTCCTTTTGATAAACCTGATAACACTACCGTAAAAGGAACGTATTTTTTCAATAATAATAAGCTAAGTTTTAAACTACCAATACCAACCTTTACCAGTACATCTGGTAGTCTTAACTTTACTAATACAAGTATCCAAATTGATAAACTCACAGGAACAGTATTGGGTTCAAACTCCACCCTATCCGCATATACCAAAAATAATGGCATTATGCATTTTAACGCTTCTGTTGATAATCTTAATTATAACGAACTTAGCAATTTTTATTTACCGCAGTTATCCCCCATAATAAATGGTACAGCCCCAACCAAAATAGCCGTAGAATTAAACACGCATGGTTTAAAAAGCCTTAATGCTACAAGTAATTTAAGTAACGTAATCATAACTGCACCAGAACCGTTATTCAAAGAATCTGGGAATGAGTATCACTTTGATTTTAATCTGATAGCTGATGGCACAAAAAAAGGCTACAACTTAAATTTTAATTATAACAATACCCTTGTAGCCACTGGTTCTTTGAATCAACGTGGAACATTATCAACTGGCAAGTTCAACCTAGGAACCTTTATGCCAGCTACAAGTAATCTACCGTCTGTAATTAAACTCAACATGCACCCAGAATCTTTTAACTTGACAGATTGGATGCACACGATTAATACACTAAAAAATGCAAACTCGCATAGTATACCATCGCCACCATACAATGAAAAAGAATTAAAGCATTCAAAAAATGAAGATCAATCTTCGTTTCCTATAGATATTGAGTTACAAACTAATAATTTTTTAATTGATAATCTGCCGTTTGGTAAAACAAGCGCTGAAACCTACATAACAAAAGAGTGGGTTGCGTTTAATTTTAATAGTAATAAAATAGATGGTTATGGAGTATACCAATTTGATCTCAATAAATTTAATTTATATTTATACTACATAAATATACCTAACCTTACTACCAATGATACGTCAAATAGTGTGACAAATATTACAGTAGAATCAAGTATCAGTAATATTGAATCAATTAATTTTCAAACATTATTAGATAAAGCACAACAAGTTGCGGAAAGCAACGCTAATTTCGCTAATAAATTATTAACCACTCCTACTACAGTAATTACCACTAAACAACTTTTTTATAATGGTAATAATGTTGGTGACCTCTATTTAGCCTTTCATCCTGAAAAATCTAATTTAATTATTGAAAGTAGTAAATGGAGCGGTGAATATAGCACTACTAATTTTAATGGAATAAATTATTGTGTAAACTGTGAATCAAACCTTGCATTAGTAAACATTAACGCTAATACTCACTCAACTAATTTAGGTAAAACCCTAGATAATTTTGGTTTTAATGGGATACTCGATCAAACATCAGGGGATATAAAGCTACAATCTCAATGGCATGGTACATTTAGCGATGTCAATATTAAAACTCTAAATGCATTAATTAGTATGAAACTAACTAATGGTAAATTTTTAAAAGTTGACACAGGCACCCTACTTGGTAGTATAATTGGT
>CAITEL010000386.1 GCA_903891375.1 uncultured Neisseriaceae bacterium | reverse complement strand
TTCATTAACTCAACATGAATTAAGTAAAATTCGAAAAAGTATTGACCCGATAGCTTATAAAAAATCAATGTTTCTCACATTCTTATGGTTTGGGGTTGATTTATGTTTTTATTTATTAACTATGTATGGTATATTTAGTACCCATAGTATTATTTTAAAACTTATATTTGGAATACTTGCAGGAATCGCCACCTCCAGCATGTTTGTTTGGGCACATGATGCCGCACATGGTTCTTTATTTAAGAATAGACTCACATCTGAAATACTCGGCACACTGTTTATGTTACCATCATTAAACATGTACCGCTTATGGAGTTATGGTCATAACCGCATTCATCACGGATTTACCTCATATAGTCCATTAGACTGGATCTGGCGACCACTTACCATTAGTGAATATCGTAATTTAAACAAATTCCGTCGTATTTTGTATAGAGTTGAACGGAATTTATACGGATGTGGTTTGCACTATATCTATAAAGTCTGGTGGCCAAAAATGGTTATGTTTATGCCTGAAGATTTTACCACCAAGAAAAAACTTGGCATGCTTGCCAACAAACTGGTTACGTTAATTTTTGCAGTTCTTATAAGCATAATTTTTTATCTACATGGTGGTTTTTTTAGTGTATTTACTGCTTTAGTACTACCTTTCATTGTGTTTAATTATGTAATATCCTTAGTGGTATACCTGCATCACACACATCCAGATATTCCATTTTTTGCAGAACGCAATGAATGGAACTTCACTATAGGAGCATTATACTGTACTACAGTCATTCGCACTAATTGGTTAATCGAGAAGCTCACCCACGACATATTGATTCATACCCCACACCATGTGGATATTCGCATACCCTTTTATCGATTGAAACCTGCAATTGAAAGCATTAGAGTACATTACAGCAAATATTTACATGAGTATAGACTAAATACGACTATACTCAAGCATATTTTTAGTTCTTGTAAGTTATATGATTATACCAAACATGAATGGTATACGTTTAGTGTAGCGAAATAGACAATGCATGTTTCAAATGCGACACTCTCTCTATACGCGTGTCGCATTTGAAGCTTGAATGGGCGCACAAATTGAGGTTTGTGATGAGCGACACCATGTGACTCTCGTACATCAGGAGCGAAAGCGGAAAGCTCAATACATGACTGTGTTAAGTATAATTACTTCTACGTTTATACAACAATGCAACACAAAGTATTACATCGTTGACATTTAGAAATTTTGAATCTATTCAACTATATCATCTTATGGTTTTTTAGCGGAAATTGTAGGAAATATCCTAGCCGCATCATAATCAACCATTATATCAATAAAACCCACTGATTTCAACATCTCGACAATTCGTGTGCTCGAACGAAAGCATTGCCAAGTCACTTGAATAATATCACTAAATAATATTTTCTGTAACTGTAACATCTCCAAATTAATTTGCGACATGTCCCATTCACTAGCTTTATCTACACTTGGTGGGGGAGTTAAAGAACTTGTAACTAACATTCCACCAGAAGTAAGTGCCGTATAAAAATTTTGGAATAATTCAATGACCCTGTTATCATCTGGTTCATATATCGTAATTCCATTACTTGAAATTAAATCAAATTCATTACGGTATTGAATCTCCCAAGCATTTTCTTGCAGATAATGTACTTTATGCCTAACATTCTTCTCGTTCGCCAATAGTCTGGCACCATCAAGCGACAAATCATCAAGATCAATTAAATATAACTCAAGAGCAGAATTTTTACTCAAATCCAAATAAAATAACTCACCACCAAGACCTGATGGAATACTGGCTAATTTTGCACCATTTTTTACTTGCTGTTGATTTAGGTGTAAAAAAATATCGAATCGCTCTTGCGTTGCACACATAGTGGGTAATTTCTCTAAGAACATTTTTTCTAAAGAAGATATGTCGTTATTTTTTGGTTTATGTGGATAGGTTAAAATGTAGTTGGTCCAATAGCCATTTAAACCCTTGTTGGTTAATAAAAATCTGCCAAGCTCAAAATCACATAAATGCTCCAATAAGCTGAGTTGCACTTCCCTTTCTTCTATATCTTTGTTTGTTGCTAATTGCTTTTTTATAGCTAAAATTATATTATCAAAAGACTGTATAACACTCCCATGTGTAATTATTTTATTCTTATTAGATGAATTTGGAATAGGCATTTTTTAACCTCGTGATTCTTTTATAAAACATAGTTCGTTATATATATCAAGTGTATTACATACACACATGCACCAATGAAAACAATAAACGTAAAGCTTTACTTAACCAATCTAATATTTAATAAAAATACATAGATTCAAGATCAGACTTTATCTTTTACAATAAAGCTACTAAGTTTGAACATCTTTGCCGTCATATTCAAAGGCAGCATCCCATAAAACATATTTGAGCTCAAATCGATTTCTGAAGCGCTAGTGAGACAAGGAAACGATTCCGGAATAAACTCTTCAAATAAATTATTTGAAACGTAAACAACCTGCAACTGTGAAAGATATGACAAAATTGACAGCACCGGCCCTTCAAAATAATTTGCTGAAAAGTTCAGGTGAATCAAGCTTAAAAGATTAACACA
>CAITEL010000385.1 GCA_903891375.1 uncultured Neisseriaceae bacterium | reverse complement strand
TCTATGCCCAACCCCCGCCAATGTAGTCATGTGATATAACTATAGTGGTGTCAATTATTTACAATATAACCTGTCTAATAAACGATCGTTTATTAGACAGGTTTAATAGAAACATAATACGCATGTTTTTGCCCTAAAAATATACTTAATAAGTCGTCTAAAATTCAATGTAAAGTATTTGACCTGTCATTGATGAGTTAATAGACACTCTACACCATAAATTTTGCGCTTAAATTTAACACTTTTCATACAAATTCTCCAACATGTGGACATTGGCGGGGGTTGGGCGTAGAACCCCAATTTAAACCCAATTTTAACATTAAATTATATCTTCACTACTGGTTCAGTTTTTGCCTACCAGCATACTAAATATTCCTTTATTACCAATAATGAAATAAACCTGCTTCAAAAATTCAATAAAAATACAATAAGCTATCGCGTTGATGCTTCAGTTATAGAACTATTTGAACAAACTAGTGTAAATAAAAAATTGTTAACTGCATTAAAGCATAATGAGTGTACTTTATCATATGAAGAGCTTAACATAAGATCAAATCAATTAGCGCATTTACTATTACACAAATATAGTTGTAGTAAATCCAAAATAGTAGGCGTATTCTTAGAAAAAGGTATTAATTTCATTATTACAATTCTTGCCATTCTGAAAGCAAAGTATGTATATTTACCAATTGAAATTAACTTACCAATTGACCGAATTATTTATATGCTAAAAGACTCTTTCCCATCCTGCATAATAAGTTCGAATGTAAATATAGATAAATTAAATGAAATATCTTCTAAATTAGATACCCAAGTAAATATACTTGATATTGAACGCATAAATTATAGTAATTACTGTAAAAATAATATTTTAGAGAAACCTAAGATAACTGACATAATGTATGTTATTTATACTTCTGGCACAACTGGATATCCCAAAGGTGCTTTAAATACTTACAAAGGTGTTACCAATAGAATATTATGGATGATTAATGAATATAATGTTACTCCAGATGATGTTTTTTTACAAAAAACTCCATGTTCATTTGATGTATCTATCTGGGAAATTTTTGTTCCTCTGTGTACTGGTGCAAAATTAATACTTCCGAACCATGATAGTTATAGGGATCCTAAATATATAGAGAAAGTTATTGAATCTGAGAATATTACTGTTATCCACTTTGTACCATCCATGTTAGATATATTTCTTGAACTATGCTATTTTCGATCAAACAATTTGAGAATAGTTGCATGTAGTGGTGAAAAACTTCGTAAAGACATACAGACAAAATTTCTGCAAATGTATCAAAATATTAAATTATTAAATCTATATGGCCCTACTGAAACATCCATAGAAGTGACTTGTTATGAATGTGACATAGAAAAATACTCTTATATCGACCCACCAATTGGAGTACCAATTTCTAATGTGCATTTGTATATTCTTGATAGTATGCTAAATCTTGTGCCAATTGGAGCAAAGGGAGAGCTGTGTATTGGTGAAATGGCTGTTGGAAACGGATATCTAAACAATAAAAAGTTAACTAATGAGAAATTTGTATCTCATTCAATTTATGATTATAACAAAAGCATAATTTACAAAACTGGAGATATCGTTAGATGGTTACCATCTGGAGATATTGAATATTAAGAAAGATTGGATAATCAAATAAAAATCAGAGGTTTTAGAGTAGAGTTAGATGAAATAGAAAAAATTTTACTTGAAATAGAAAGAAACATAGGTAAATGTTACATTATGTTTGATAATTCTAATAACAAAAATATCATTCTTGCGTTTATTACCTTAATTGATAGTACAAAAAATCTTTCTGTAACCAGTCTTAAGTCAAAATTGAGCAAAAAAATACCCTATTATATGATACCCCAAAAAATAATAATTGTTGATCAGATTCCTCTTAATATTAATGGTAAAATTGATAAACACATATTAAAAACAATAATGACAAACAATATTAGTCAAATAAATAATTTAGATAAACTAACTGATGTAGAATACAAAATTATTGGCATTTTGGCAAAAATATTAAAAATAAATATAACTTATATTGATGTAAACGCAGATTTTTTTGAATTAGGAGGCGACTCTCTAGATGCAATTCGTGCTGTTGTAGAAATAGATAATGAATTTGGTGTTAATTTGTCCATATCGACGTTATTTGAGTTCAGAACCGTCAAATTGATTTCATTGTTGATTCAATCCTATGAACATGTATTAAAAACCAACAAAGTAAGAAACAACAATGGAAATAATACTTTTTTACTTCCAGCCACACAAAAAAGATTACTTTCCAGTATCCAAAAAAATAGTCAAAATAATGTATTATACGCATTGCAATCAAATATATTAATAGACGAAAAACTAATATTTAATACAATTTATTTACTCATGTTAAGGCATGATATTTTAACAATGAATATTAAATATAGAAAGCATAATCACTATTTATTTCAAAAATTAAAATTTGATATGTTTAATTTTTTGAATTTTCAACAAATTAAAGTAAATAACACTATATTAGAATTAAATAATATATTGCTAAATTTATCAAATTGTATAATTGATATACAAAAAGATCCTTTATTCAAGTTTTATCAAATTAACATTAACTCTAATTATAGTGTAATTGTATTTTATTTTAATCATTTA
>CAITEL010000384.1 GCA_903891375.1 uncultured Neisseriaceae bacterium | reverse complement strand
AACAACAACATCAAATAGTTAATATAAATATAGGTTCAAGAACAGCCCAACAAAATGAGAAACGAAAAAAGAAGAAAGAAGAACAACAGAGAGGCCCAATGTTAATGTTTAATCCTTCATTATCTTTACCTTCTTTTGGTATCAATACTAGACAACCAGTTAACACACCATTATTAGATATTCCAGAATACAACGCAAATGATATTTTACAAAAAATACCACAATTACAAACAATAAAACAACAAATAAAAGAATCAATAGGGCAAACAATAGGGCAACCTATAGGACAAACAATAGAACAAGGAACACAAGAACCAATCACAAACACGCCATATATACCAATTCCACAAGATGAACATTCAAGACCAATTCCACCAGAATTAATAATGGAGCCAACCACAATAACAGAAATTCAAAATAAACACCAAAAACATAAAGATTTAGTGAAAGAACTAAAACCACAATTACCAAAACAAACAGAAATAAAACCAACTAAATATATTGATACTGAAGGCCTAGGTAATAATATCAAAAATAGGTGAGCTAGCTACAGCAATAGGTACAGGTGCTTTACCAGGTGGGGTGACAGTAGCAGGGGAGGCTTTATTAACAGGTGGACTAGCAGCATTAACAGCAGAATCAATAGGTGGTGCAGCAGTTGGTGGTGGTGTGGGTGCAGGTGTATTTAATGCTTTAGGAAATACAGGTCAGGTTGGTCATATAGTGAGTGGTATAGTTGGTGGAATAGCTGGTAGAGCAGGAGCAAGAGCATCAAGAACTAATGATAACATAAGATTAGGAAGAGTGAGAAGACCTAGACAAAATAGAGATGAACATCCATTATTATTTAGAGGGCAAGGCAATAGAACAGGTGGGGACAGGTCAGGTCGTTCAAGGTTAGTTCCAGAAATTCAAGAAGTGCAAGAAACATATGACCCACAAACAGGAGAAAGAACAAGATGGGTATTACCACAAGAAACACAAACAATGGTTCAAAGAATAAGAACATCAGCTAACAGAACTATGAGGAATGTGTCTGACACAGTTTCTAATTTTTCTAATCAAATATCAGAAACAGGTCAAGGTATTATTCAAAGAGTGAGAGGCCCAGGAAGACCCAGACTTGCACCAAGATCAGATGAGGATGGGTGGGAACCATACCCAGAACAAGCAGAAAGACCAATAGGACCAGTTATTAGAGATATTGAAGCATCAAACAAATTAAAAGCAGCATTAAAAAGAACTAACCAACAAAATATAACAGCAGGTAATATGAGATGGGAAAATGAAATGGCACAAAATGAACAAAATAGAGCAGCAGCAGGAGTATTACAAAATGCAATAAGAAGAAATAAGGATAGAAATAATCACGCATTTGATATTATAGGAGCTAATAATTTAAAAGATTCTTCAGCTTCCACACTACAGGCAGCAATTAAAAGAACAAATACTAAAGCAGCCCTAAAAAAAGAAATAGCAATAGGAAACATGCAGGAATTATCAGGTAATTTAAATAGTGTCACACAATATGGAAAAAGTCAAGATGTATTAAATGAATTTAAAACAAAAAGACAGGCAATAAATAATTTAGGTGAACTAGCAACAAAAGCTACTACATCACAAAGAAAAACTGAGGCAAAAATACTAGCAAGTGAGGCAGCATCAAAAAAACGTATAATATCTAATTTAGGACAATTAAGTGGAGGAATACAAAAACAACAAACTACTGCAACATTAGAGGCTTATAAAAAAGAAATGCCTAAACGATTCAAAGCAATATCTAATTTAGGGAAACTAGCAAACAATGCAAATGCAGCAACCAGACAACAAACAAGACAATCAATAATGGCAAAACAAGATGCAGGAAATACAGAATTATTTGGAGGATTAAAAAGTGGTAAAGTTAGAACACAAGAATTCAAAGAAAGAAACCCAGAATTAGACAAGCTAAGACAAAGACTCAGTGACAACAAAAGAGGTAAAAATTCAATGTCATCAATTGAAATAGAAGCAACACAAGAAAGAATAAAACAAATAGTTGAACTCAATAAAGCAATGCAAGCTAAAGGAATGGGGGCAAAAGTAGGAAGACCTAAAAAAAAGTAAATAAAATAGATCTAGTTTTTAGATTTTAAAAAATGTTTAAAAATTTTAAAATCTAATTTATTGATATATAATGAGTCTTCAATATACTGATGTTCCACCAGGTGGGGTGGTAAATGTGCCACCAGCAATTCCAAATGGTATGTTATACAGAGTTAAACAAATTCAAAATATTAGTAAACAAACTTTAAAACTAGTGCCGATTTCAGGCCAAGTTTCCGTGAGTAATTCTCAAAAAATTATAGTATCTTTACCCCCTAACTCATTAGTTGATTTATCTACTTTTGAAATGAATTTTACAGGAGCTACTCAACATCGTGGAAATGCAGCAGGTACTAATTGTTCAAACTATGTACAAAAAGCATATTTCCCACGTAATACAGCTAGTCTTATTGAAAATTTAGAAATTAAAATTAATGGTCAGTCAAGACAAAATATAAATCAATATGGTTACTTATTTAATATTTTATATGATTATACATGTGGATATGATGCAGTGGGCAAGAATAGAATAGGATGTAATTCAGACCCAAGCAATAAAACAACTTATTATAATGGACAGTGTAGAAGATATGCAGGCTTTCCACAAGGATGCACATCTGATACTTCAACTAATTCATATCTTGATCAGGATACATACACAATTAGACAATGGTTAGGAATTCTAGGAGGTAACGCATCGACCAGCATCATAGATACTAGCCTTTACGGTGATATAACTTTGGAAATTAGTTTGGCACCATCAGATGTTTTAATGTTAAGTAATCCTATTGGAACATTAGCAACTTTAACTGCTGCTACTAATGGTGAAACAGGCATAGCTTTTACTGCAGGATCAAGTGCAGCATCCACAGCATCACAAGGAACTGGATATACTTTAACTAATATTGGTTTCCAGATAACTCGTTATGATATGCCCGCCAGTTATTATCAGGCAGTAGCCAGTGTATTAGAAGCAGGAGCAGTTTTTAAGCTTTATTATCCTAATTACTCTGTATTTATGGGGGTTCCTCAAGCCTTACCAAAAGGAGGTACCACTAGATTTAATATTAGTACTCAATCTTTGGATATGGTTATATCTACATTCCAGGTACAAGATCGTGGAACTCAACAGCAACCAATATTAGGCAGTGTTAATACTAATTATGTGCAGCCTAATAGTGATCTTGCTACATATGGTGATTTTGGAAGCAGTCAATATACATTTAATACAGCATTAACCAAAGGAGTAGCTAAAACACTAAATAATTCTAAATATTTTATTAGAAATGGTGATGGAATAGCATACTCAACCTATATTGTTGGGGCAGTACGTTTAATCCCTGAAACTATACTTGAACAATTTAATGGTGTTTTAAGAGCATGGAATAGTCAAAATGATACATTAGGTGGATTATATCCTGGGATTCAATCTCTGGCACATTATCAGAATCAATTTTATGCCCATGTTTTATCACTTAATGTTACTAATGAGCATGATATGTATACTGTTTCAGGATTAAATTGTAGTGCTACCCCAATATCAATAGCTTTAGAGGTTACTGGTAGTACTAGTGCTGCAATTGCTAATGTTGATAATGCTGCAACATCTAATGGGCATATTTGGGCTACTGGTGCTTATAACTCAACACCCCTTATGTTCGCAGCGTACACCAGTAGGCTTGAGATAAGCGCTGGGAGAAATATTCTCACTTACACTTAAAAAACATCTAAATGAGAAAAAAAAATTAATTTTTTTTTGAAAATTTAATAAATAAAAAAATTT
>CAITEL010000383.1 GCA_903891375.1 uncultured Neisseriaceae bacterium | reverse complement strand
TTTCGTGGTGCATCACGCTATGTATCACCTAGTTTTCGGGAATGTTTTGAGTTAGAATGTATGGCAATCAATAAAGTACGTAACCAAATGGGTTTAAATAATGTAACGATTATGATTCCATTTGTGCGTACAACGAAAGAAGCGGCTTCTGTAATTCAGTTACTTGATGAGAATGGGTTAGAGCGTGGTAAAAATGGTTTAGAAGTATATATGATGTGTGAAATCCCATCAAATGCAATTTTAGCTGATAAATTCCTTGATTATTTTGATGGTTTTTCTATTGGTTCTAATGACATGACACAATTAACCCTAGGGATTGACCGTGATTCTAATGGTGCAATAGCAGCCTCATTTGATGAAAGAAACGAAGCAGTTAAAGCAATGTTACATTTATCTATCGATGCATGTAAAAAACGTGGTAAATATGTTGGGATCTGTGGGCAAGGTCCATCTGATCACCCTGATTTTGCAAAATGGTTAATTGACGAGGGTATTGATACTATATCATTAAATCCAGATACTGTTGTTGACACTTGGTTATATTTGAGTAAAAACAATACGAATGGATAAAGATTTTCTGAATATTATGGATAACTTAGATGATAAAATTGATTATTTGTATCATCTAGGTATAGATACATCATTAAATTTAATAGAAAAATTTGGTAATGTTACTCATGTCATAATAGCTAGAAGTATCGAGGAGGCGGCTACTTGCGCACAAATATTCGCCAAATACATTTACAATATTCAGAATGAAGAAATACATATAGACCCACTATATAAAACTGAACGGTTTCATTTATATAAAATATGCAATTTGCTGATATTGTCAGGTGGTGTCGGTATGCCGTCACATTTAATTTGTTTAAATGAAGTAACAAAATTACTTGCATATGCGAAAGTATATAAACCAATTTATTTTCAGTTTGGTCCTGCTGGTGGTATTGGCATAGAACCAGGTGCAATTATTATTGCAAATGGGGTATTAAACAATAAATTTGAGCCATACTACAGTACGATTGAATGTGGGCAAGAGTTTTCGTATCATATCCATATAGATTCTGATCTTATAAGAAACATACATGATTTTAATCATGATGACTTTAATGTTATCTTTGGTAAAATCATTGGTGCGTTTGATTTTTATGATGAACAAGGCCGCACTGATGGTTTTCTACCTCTTAGTTATTCTAATGACGATAGAAATAATTTTCTTCATCATGCGCAAGAGCAAGGAGTTGTCGGTGTTAATATGGAGGCAATTGCTTTTGCTGGTTTTTGTAACCAGTTAAAGATAAAGTATGCGGTGATTAATTATATAGTGGCTAATAGATTTGTTTCTGATCGAGTACTAATTAATAAAACTGATCAAACAATAAATATGAGAAACACTGCTTTATTTTTAATTAAATATATATTAGAATACAAAATATAACGAGGAAATTGATGCAGGTAAGTAGTTACTATGAAGTTTAATGATTTAATTAAAACAACCCCTAATTCCGCTTATTTATATAATTTAGACCTTACGTTAAATGAACAGACATTAAAAAAATTTCATGGGATTAAATATATCATAATGCAAGGTAGTTCTGTACGTTCCTTCGTTTTAGCTCAAAAATTAGCACAATTATTTTTAAATATTAATACTAATTTTTTTACGCCAACTACACTATTTAAAACACAAACTTTTGTTGCGTACCGAGTGGATGATATATTATGTGTATCACATGGCATGGGTAACACATCGATAACTACTCTACTGCATAATTTAACTAAGGTGTTATACTTCTCTGGAAATACGAGTATTGAATATATTCGTGTAGGAACCTCTGGTGGTATAGATATAGAACCAGGTAGTGTTGTTTTAACACAAACTGCTTATATGCCTAATTTAGTGGCAGGGTATAAGGTATCAGTTATTGGTAAAGATATTATATATCCTACCCATATGAGTCAAGAATTAAATCAAAAAATCTTAGAGTCACAGCCACACAATCTTGATTTTAAAATTTTGCTGGGAAATACCATAACCGCAGATGATTTTTATTTAGGACAAGCAAGATTCGATGGTGCTATAAAACCTAAATACGACATAAATCTTAGAAACTCGTACTTTTCTAAAGTTAAAGAGCTTGGAATACTCAATTTCGAGATGGAGGCAACAGGTTTAGCTAGTTTTTGTAATCGTGCTGAAATCCCTGCAACTATGATAGCTGTTGTTTTAATTAATCGAATGCTTCATGATCAAATAACTATTCCTACGGATACATTGGCACAATATTCTGAAAATGCGTCTTTTGTGGTAACAAATTACTTAACTGCGATAAAAAACGCCAATAGACATTCTTAATACATGTTAAAATCATGGCATGTAATCTATTTAATGTATGGAGTAATTCAAATATGACAAGTAAAAGACGTGTGGTTGTAACAGGTATTGGGATTATATCCCCTGTTGGAAATGACCTAGCTACTAATTGGGAAAACATCAAAGATGGAGTTAGTGGTATTGGTTTAATAACTAGATTTGATACTACAGACTTCTCCACAAAAATTGCTGGAGAGGTTAAAAACTTTTCACATGCTGGCTTAATTGATGATAAAGATGCAAGACGTATGGATATATTTATTCGATATGGAATGGTTGCAGGTATACAAGCAATTGAAGATGCGGGTCTTGAAAGTAGCTCCATAGATAAAGATAGAGTTGGATTAATTATCGGTTCAGGGATTGGTGGACTCACCTCAATAGAAGAAACTCGTGATACATTTAATGAAAAAGGCGTTAGACGAATATCGCCATTTTTTATTACGGGAACAATAATCAATATGATTTCTGGACAGCTATCAATTAAGTATGGTTATACTGGAGTGAATTACGGAATTGTAAGTGCTTGCGCTACTGCTAATCATTCAATTGGTGATGCCATGCGCTATATCGAATACGGTGATTGTGATGTTATGATAGCAGGTGGTGCTGAAAGTGCTGTTTGTGCCCTTGGTGTGGGTGGGTTTGTAGCTTGCCGTGCGTTATCTACAAGAAATGATGACCCTACAACAGCATCACGCCCGTGGGATAAAGACCGTGATGGTTTTGTATTAGGTGAGGGTGCTGCTGTCTTGGTGCTTGAAGAATACGAACACGCTAAAAAACGAGGAGCTAAAATTTATGCTGAACTAGCAGGGTATGGCGCAACCGCTGATGCAAACCATATTACTGCACCAACAGTAGATGGACCATCTAAATGCATGAAATTAGCCTTAAAAAATGCTGGATTAAATGTAAGCGATGTTGAATATATTAATGCACATGGTACTTCTACTCCTGTAGGTGATTTAAATGAATCTAATGCACTGAAAGCAACTTTTATGGATCATGCAAAAAATCTCGTGATTAGTTCTACAAAGTCTATGACAGGGCACTTACTAGGTGCTGCCAGCGCAGTAGAGGCTGTTTATACTATAATGGCATTAAAAGAAGGGATTTTACCACCAACGATTAACATATTTAATCAAGATCCTGAATGTGATTTAAATTATAATGCTAATGTTGCAACTGAAAAGAAAATCAATATAGCATTATCTAATTCGTTTGGTTTTGGTGGGACTAACTCATCTTTAGTATTTAAGAAAATTTAAAAGAGATATAAAATTATGACACGAATGGTAACTTGTATAAAATTAGGCAAAGAATTAGAAGGTTTAGTGGTTCCTCCGCTTCCTGGAGAATTAGGTCAAAAAATATTTAACAATGTTTCGAAAGAAGCGTGGCAGGGATGGCTCAAACAACAAACGATGATAATCAACGAAAATCGTTTAAGTTTAGCCGATGAGTCAGCTCGTAAATATTTACGTCAACAACTCGAGTATTATTTTTTTAACCAACAGTAGTTATTAAAAATATGAGTAAATATATTAAGATAACGAAGGCGGTCTTCCCTGTTGCTGGATTTGGCACAAGATTTTTACCTGCGACTAAAGCCTCGCCAAAAGAGATGCTTCCTATAGTCGATAAACCACTGATTCAATATGCGGTAGAAGAGGCTGTAGAAGCAGGTATAACTGACATGATTTTTATAACAGGGCGTAATAAACGCTCAATTGAGGATCATTTTGATAAAGCTTATGAGTTAGAAACAGAATTACACGCTAAAAATAAAGCAAAACTATTAGAGATTGTAAAAAATGTTGTACCAAGTAATATAAATTGTATTTATATTCGCCAACCAGAAATGCTCGGTTTAGGTCATGCCGTTCTTTGTGCCAAACCAGTAATTAATAATGAACCATTTGCCGTATTACTTGCAGACGAGCTTATAGACGCAACTCCAGGTGCATTAGCGCAGATGGTTAAATTATACGAAGAAACTAATGCTTCAGTGCTTGGAGTACATGAAGTTGAACATAACCAAGTATCATCATATGGTATTGTAAAAATTAACTGCACCACCTCAAAGAATTGCCTTATTGAAAGTATTGTAGAAAAACCTAAAATCAAAGATGCACCATCAAACTTAGCTGTTATTGGTCGTTATATACTTACTCCAAGAATTATAAAAGAGTTGGAGCATACAGTCAAAGGGGTAGGTGGTGAAATACAACTTACTGACGCAATTTCTCGCCTTCTGCTATCTGAAAAAATCTATGCGCATGCTATTAATGGTATTCGCCATGATTGTGGTTCTGTGCTTGGATATTTAAAAGCAACAGTTAGTTATGGTTTGAAACATGTTGATTTGGCTGATGAATTCAAGCAGTTTTTAAGTACTATTAGTTATAATTCGTAATAGTTACTATTATCATATACTCATTCATATTATAATTTTTTGATTTTTTGAGGTTGTTAGAAAATTTAAACAGCTTGTCATTTAAATGGGATCTAATTTAGT
>CAITEL010000382.1 GCA_903891375.1 uncultured Neisseriaceae bacterium | reverse complement strand
AGACGTTACTGTTTGTATTCTTGATTTTTGTCGGTGTGGCTCGAATCTGTACGGGGTGGCATTGGCCGTTAGATGTCATTGCGAGTGGGCTTATTGCTTATGTATTAGTAAAACTTTTTTTGTGTAAAAAATCTAATTGTGAATTAAGCAATTAAAATGCATAGTCTGGTTTATTTTAGTAAAAAGTACTTATGTGGTTTTATATTTTTCACTATACTTATTAATGGGATTGGGTTGTTTTTTCCGCTTTTAAGGAACGATGACCCAGTTCTTTATGCCAGCATAGCGAAGAACATAGCTCTGACAAATAACTGGATTGATTTAATGCATCCACTAGGTAGTGATTGGTTAGATAAACCACATCTACCTTTTTGGATTACGGCTATATCTTTTAAATTATTGGGTATCAATTCATTTGCATATATGTTGCCTGGGTTTATTTTTAATCTTATGGGCGGGTATTACACTTATCGGCTAGGTAAAGTGTTTTTTAATCAAAGTGTTGGCTTATTGTCAGCACTTATTTACTTTAGCGCTTTTCATCTGCAACTATCAGCAACGATAGACATAAGAGCAGAAGCATACTTGATGGGCATGATAGTGCCAGCATGCTATTACGGGTATTGCTATTTTATCAAAGATACTATCGACATAAAAAATCTAATATTGGGCGCAGTATTTACAGCGTTAGCTGTGATGACCAAAGGACTATTTACATTAATTACTATATATGGTGGTTTGTTTATCGTTTGGCTTGTCCACCTCTTTAATAGTCAAGAGGCAAAATCTCATGCATTATTTAGTTTGTTCAATCTTAAACAAATTCTTAAATTAATCTTACCAATCGTATTAACTCTAATTTTTATTTTCCCAGAACTATTAACGCTATATTTACAATTTGATATACATCCAGAAAAAATTATCTTTGGTAAGACACATGTTTCTGGTGTAAAGTGGTTTTTTTGGGATAGCCAGTTTGGTAGATTTTTTAATACTGGGCCGATATCAAGACAAGATGTCTCATTTGGGCATTATTTCTTTTTTATTCATACATTTATGTGGGCTTTTTTGCCGTGGTCGGTTATGTTTGTTGTGGCAACATACAAAATCATTCGAGTAGAAATAACAAAACCATCAGTACTGTTCTTGTTAACAACGTTTGGGGTTACGTTTATTTTATTTAGCTTGACAAAATTTCAGCTTGATTATTACACTAATATCATAATGCCTTTTGCGGCTATAATTTGCGCTAAATGGTTATATTTGCAACGGAAAAATCATGCTGGGGTAAATAATATTCTTTTAAAGTTTCAAATTTATTTTTCTATCTTGCTAATGATTATTGTTTTAATACTTAGTTATCTTATTTTTTCACAATGGTTATTAGGAGTAAGTCTAACTTGTGGTGGCGTAATCGCATTATTATTTATATTATTTGCACATCGTGATACGCTAAGTAAAGCAATTGTATATTCAGTCTTATCAATAAATTTATTTTTTGTATTTGCTATGTTAATTTACGGCAATATTGTGGTTAAATACGATGCAGGTTATCAGATATCACAATATTTGAATGAACATAAAGTCCAAAATGTTGTGGATTATCGGATTAATTCTTTAACTTTGGAGTTTTATGTACTTGCTAAGTATAGCAAAGCTGATAATACAAATCAACTTAAATTTATTAAAAAACCGTATTACATCGTGGCTTATGCAGATGATGGTTATGCTCTTCTTAACACCAATAATACTTTCAAAATAGTTACTAAATATTCTGGGGCAACGATAGATAAAGTACTGGGTAAACTCTTAGATATAAATAAATTAAATCAAGAGTTGACACATTATGTTGTTTTAGAGGTGAGATAGGTTCAATTTGTATTGTACTATACATTCTTACATTGAGTATATCAAGGAATTACGATGAATAAACAGCTACAAAGTCTTAGGTTTCTACCAGAAGTTGCGGTATATGATGAAATGGACTCACCAATAGGTATATTAACGATTATTACTTCAAATCGTGGTGTACACGCAGTTTTATGGGATAATTCGTTTAAAAACACTAACGGTGAATCAATTATGAATAACATCACAAGAGCCATAGATGATGCCATTATTACTAAAGTCAAGAGACAACTTGATGAATATTTTCTTGGAAAAAGAAAAATATTTGATTTACCTTTAAGTATAAAGGCTACAGATTTTCAAACTCAGGCGTGGAAGGAATTGAGTAATATACCATATGCCACAACTATTTCATATGGCGAACAGGCAAAAAGAGTTGGGTGGCGAAATAAAGCTCGTGCTGTTGGAATGGCAAATGGGTTAAATCCTATAGGGATTATCATCCCATGCCATCGTGTTGTTGGTAGTAATGGTAATTTAGTTGGATTCGGTGGTGGTCTTGAACGTAAAGAATGGCTTCTTAATCACGAAAAATCACATAAAAATGTATGACAAATGTAGTGTGATGTGTGGCAATAAAACTACTCTTAAATAATGATGATTTTTTAGTGTGTTATTACGTAATTAAGTGTAGGGTGTAAAGAGTTCTCTTCTGCCAAAACATTACTGATATATGTCTCTATGGCATGTGCTATAATGATGTATTCGAATAATTTCCTTAGGTTTGTATAAATGATAGATCAATTAAAACCATTACCTGTTAGTAACTCAGATATTACCACCATACTTAGCAATGACTTTTTATATATTGATAAAACTCAGTTTGTATATGATATGATAAAGATACCGAGTAAATATTTTTTATCACGTCCTAGGCGTTTTGGCAAAAGCACCTTACTGTCTACTTTAAATGAAGTTTTTCGTGGTAAAAAAGAACTATTTAAAGAGCAATGGATATATCAAAGCCCATGGAGTTGGCAGGAATACCCAATTATTCGTTTAGATTTTAGTGTAGCCAGAAGTACTAGTTTGGAATTTTTTATTAAAAGCTCTCTAAAAACTATAGCTATCAAATATAATATATTTGATGAAAAGCAATATGCTGATGAGCCATATGATATATATTTCCAGAATATAATCCTTCAACTATTTTATAAATATAATGAGACTCAAGTTGTAATTTTAATTGATGAGTATGATAAACCAATATTAGATGCTATTGATAATATGGAAGAAGCTAAAGCTAAGCGTGAAATCTTAAAAGGCTTTTATAGTGTAATGAAACTAATGGATGCTAATTTACGCTTTGTGTTTTTAACTGGTGTTACACGCTTTAGCAAAGTTGGGGTATTTAGTGGTTTAAATAATCTTGATGATATAACCATGGATAGTAAATTTGCAACAGCATGTGGTATTACACAAAAAGAACTCGAGTTATACTGCAAAGGTTATATTGAGCTGTTGGCTAAGAGCGAGCAATTGAGTTATGCGGATTGTTTATTAAAAATGAAGAAATGGTATAATGGTTTTCGGTTTAGTAAAGGCGAAATATCGGTATATAGTCCATATTCCACTCTTCTTTTATTACAAAAACAAGAATTTGCTAATTATTGGTTTAGTAGCGGTAACCCATCTTTCTTAATTAAACTATTAATAAAAAATCGCTATTATTTACCTGAATTGGATACCACAGTTGATCCATTGTTATTTGACTCATTTGATATTGATAAACTAAATATTAAGGTTTTATTATTACAAACTGGGTATTTAACTTTAGCTCCAACTACACAAAACACTACGAAACAATACCATAGTTTATTGAGGGAGCTAGATATCGCTCCACCTAATTACGAAATTGCGGTGAGTTTGCAGGTTTATATCTTGCAATATATTTATGATAATACTTCAACAATATCAAGTAGCAATAGAGCATTGCAAAATACTTTAGATACTAACAATATAAATGGTTTTAAATTACTAATCCAAGGTTTATTTGCAGGGATTCCATACAATTGGTACATTAATAATGATATT
>CAITEL010000381.1 GCA_903891375.1 uncultured Neisseriaceae bacterium | reverse complement strand
TTCATATTATAATTTTTTGATTTTTTGAGGTTGTTAGAAAATTTAAACAGCTTGTCATTTAAATGGGATCTAATTTAGTGGATAAAAAATTTAAATTAATTGGTTTTGATGTAGATGGCACAATTTTAACCCATGAGCACAAAGTATGTAGACGGTTAATCGATATTGTTAATAGGCTTAAGCAAAAAGGTTATATTTTTACACTGGTGACAGCAAGATTTCCTATCTCAGCGCTTAAAGTTGCTAAAGAACTAGGCCTTAGTCAGAATGAACACATTATTACATTAAATGGAAGCTATATTACCAATGCTATGCATGACACAATATATAGCCAAACATTTAAAACCACTACTATAAATACATTATTTGAACAAATTCATCCAGACATTACCATTAATTATTATTCTGGTTTTATTTGGATGGTGAATCAATATACCAAATTTACTGAGCAAGAGCTATTCTTTTGTAAAGAGTCTACGCCACCTAAAATAGGTAAAATAGAAAACGTAAACAAAATTACATTAAATGGGGAGGCTCAAGCGCTCATAAAGATTAAAACAATTTTAGCTCAAGATACATCATTATTAGTTGCACTCTCGCATCCAAATTATTTAGAAGTATCGACTGCAAATATATCAAAATGGCACGGTTTAAAGCATTATGCTAGTACTCTAAATATTATGCCTGAAGAGATAATTGCCTTTGGTGATGGTGAAAACGATATTCCAATGTTGCAAAATGCTGGCTTAGGTGTTGCTATGGGTAATGCACCATCTCATGTTAAGCAAATGGCAAAAGATGTAGCAGGACACAATAATGAAGAAGGCGTTGCTATATATTTGGAGGAGCTGCTACATAATCTTAGATAGACCACAAGTTGCACATAATTGGACGGTTGTTATAATAATAAAACCATTCGATCGCTTATCAATTTCCGATTTTCTCTCAAAACTGATATTTTTCTTCAATTTATTCATTTTTATAATTATCGTTTATATTATTTTGCCAAAACCATGTAGGTAATATGCAATCTTTGGTATAATATCGGATGTTGAATATCAAATATATGAGAAGTACTTATGTTGTATAAGTTCGTTAAGGTTTTTATTTTAGTTTTTGCGATGATAACAAGTAGTTATGCGTTTGATTTAGTAGCCGCATACCAAAAAGCACTTGTATATAACGCCGATTATCTAAGTAGTGTTGCTAAAAACAAAGCAGGACAAGAAAATATAGTGCAAGGTCGCTCATCATTATTGCCACAGCTATCAGCAACAGGTGCTATGAACGAAAACTATTTAAGTACAGGCGGTGCTTATTATTATTATGATCAGCCAACATTGGGGTTACAGCTAAATCAAGTGCTTTTTGATTTTAATAAATTTTCAACATATACCAAAAGCAAATATGCGACTGATGTAGCTGATTTACAATTAAATGATGCTAAGCAAAAGTTAATTGTAACAGTGGCGCAGGCATATTTTGATGTTCTATATGCTGAAAACACCTTAGATGCATTACAAAAAACAAAAAGTGCATTACAAGATCAACTAAACCAATCTAAAAAATCATTTGATGTAGGTACTGTTACTATTGCGGATGTCAATGATGCACAATCAGGGTATGATACTGCTGCTGCGCAAGAAATACAAGCCAAAAACGACTTACTAAATAAAAAAAACATATTTACTAATATTACAGGCTTAGATTCAAATTTAATTCAACCAGTCGTTGAAAATATAACATTGCAATCACCTAATCCATTGGCTATAGAAAGTTGGAATACTCTAGCTAGTTATGGTAACTTAAATGTTAAAATTGCTGATAAACAATTGAAAATGGCAAATGATGATATTAATATTGCGAAAGCAGGGCATTTACCTACAATTAATTTAGTTGGTCAGTATAATAATCTAGGTAATGCGAATTTAGATGGTGCAGATTCGCAACAAACAGCTAATAATTTTAATGGGGTAAGTTCACAAGCAGGTTCAATTGGCTCATCTTACACACAAGGAGTTGTTGGTGTTCAAATTAGCATACCTTTATATAATGGCGGTGGAATAAGCTCTAGTGTACGTCAAGCTGCAGCTAATTACGAAGCCTCAATGCAACAATTAATCTCAGTTAAGCGACAAACATCTCAGCAGGTACAAAATGCATACTGGCAGGTAGAAAATGGTATTAGCTTGGTTAAGGCACAAACACAAGCACTTAAGTCATCCGTGGTAAAATTAAAATCAGATAAAATTGGCTATAAAATTGGGGTGCGCACTAGTATTGACTTGGTAAATTCTGAGAGAAATTATTATCAAATGCTACAAAACTATAATCAAGCACGGTATCAATATTTAATTTATAGGTTACAGTTAATGTATTTAATCGGAAATCTTGATATTAATTTTTTACAACAAATTAATGCAAATATAAAAATTTAGAGTGATTCAATATGTTTAAATTAGGTGTTTTTGGAATCGATTATCGTAGTTCAAGTTTTGAAGTTCGTGAACGCATGGCATTTTCATTTGAGGAAATCCCCCCAGCGCTACATAGGTTACATAGTGCTGGTATTGTACGTGAAGTAATTATACTTTCCACTTGTAACCGTATGGAAATTTATTGTGTAGCAAAAGATATGGAGTTTGTAATGAACTCATTATGCGAAATAAAAAATATATGCCCACATTCTGGAATCAAAAAATATAGCTATATGTATACTGATATGGATTGTGTAAAACATTTATTTCGAGTAACATCAGGCTTAGAGTCGATGGTGCTTGGAGAAACTGAGATAGTAGCACAAATCAAAGATGCATATAATTTATCTAAGTCACATAATATGATATCGTCAACGTTAACTGGTTTATTTCAAATGGCTTTATCAGTAGAAAAAGATGTAAGAAATATTACCGAAATTAATAATTCTGCCATTTCTATGGGGCATGCCATTATAAATTTAATTGCATGACACGGACAAACAAAGCCACCAAGCAAACCGCCGCCACCTGCTACGCGGAACGCCACGCCGAGTGTGCCGACCTGCTAAAGCGCATCGCCAGCCGCCTCGA
>CAITEL010000380.1 GCA_903891375.1 uncultured Neisseriaceae bacterium | reverse complement strand
GGGAATTCAGATTTTATATCCAAGGTGGGAAAAAAAATAATAGAGAATCCATATTATCAACATTGTGACTTTAAAGCAAGTAATGATGATGCTATAAATAATCCAAAGGAAGAAGTGCCACTTGCTAACGATAGTCTCAATGATGATGATGATGATAATAATGTTCGAAAAGATAAAAGAGACTCATTTAACCATGAAATTACCTCAGTAAATTTTCATGAAGAGGATGGACATATATTTATAGAAGAAGAGGATTCCTCCTCTGATGACATACCTGAGAATAATACTAACCTTGTAGAAAAATCACCCACATGTTTAGACGATATTACTAACATACCTAATACTTATAGAACAACTCGAAGAAAAAGCTGTAATGTCAATCAAACTCAGCTATTTCAATCGAGAAAACTCAGCATACCTGCAACGCCAATACCCAAACTAAATGATAAATCTATAACAGTTATTACACTATTAGGGAAAAGTATATTTTCTGAACATGATTCAAAGAATGCAAGTCCTCAATTAGAAAAAGAGATTTCTCAACAATACGACAGAAAATCAATAAGCCAAAAGAATGATAAGTCTGAATCATTTAATAACCTTTCAAAGAACTCAATATATTTTAATGAAGATCATTATAGTAATTATGATATAGATTATAGGGCATCCCAATCTAACATATTTGGTAAACGAAGAAAAAACAGTTGTGGTGAGTTTAATAATTACAATAATACTTCTATTGATGATTCTATCAAGAGTAAAATATATCAATCACCTGAATCTAGAAACACCAGTATATTTGCTGAAATACAAGAAATACCCGAAAAATCCACACCAACTGAAGAAAAATTTAAAACATATTTTAGTAAATCACCACTTAATCAAAGTAAAAATACAATTTCTGGTAGTTTAGATAATGCAACTGGTATTATTGATGAGCTTGAGTATACCACCTTAAAGCTATTGCAAGAAAAACAACAAACAGATACTGAAGAGTGTTGGAATTATGGAAAATTAATAGCAAAATATCAGCCACACCAAGAAATTTTACAAAAAGTCATTGAATTATATCATGATTTTACCTCAGAATATTATGATACAAAACTAAACGCAAAATCAGATGATGAGGGTGATTATATAGAGATAGACAGTGACATTAATAATGACGTAGAGATTGTATGTGAAAACGCCAACAATTTTTTAATAAACGTTAAGAATCAGTTAAATTCATCCTCAAACAAAACCGACATTGCGAAATTGCTGGACGATAATTTTGATCAATTAACAGCATATTATCAATTTTGTACTAATTTTCTCAACAAAATAAACACTGAAATTAATAATAAAAATTATCTTATTAAACAACATAAGGAGAGGATTATCTTATTGAACAACATAAGGAGAGGATTATCCTAAAAAAAGCAGTTGAACTTATTGAGGGATGTAGTGTATAGTATCTCCCTAGATTAATTATTAAAATGGGTAATGCTGTGGATTTATCGCCAATCAGTGAAAAAATTTATGAAATCTGGTGACTTACTTACACCGTGGGTAAATGAGTGTCCTCTGGAATTAATTAGTAATAACGCTCCAAGTAAACTTGATGTATTAGGTACAGTATTGTTATCCGTATTATCTGGG
>CAITEL010000379.1 GCA_903891375.1 uncultured Neisseriaceae bacterium | reverse complement strand
TGCTGCGACACTGTCATACCAGCGAAGGCTGGTATCCACCAGCTCTTACTCTGTAAAAAGTTTTTGCTCTAAACAAACCTCGCTGCTTGCCGCGAGGTTTTTTGATTAAAAAGTGGTTCAAGTAGCGTTTTATTTACAATCCACCTATTGACAAAATCATTTGATTTATGTTAAAATTCCTCTTGATTTGGTGTAAGGTGCGCCATTACCTACAAAAGATGAATTCAGCCTGTATAAACATTCAGTAAAAAAATCAATCAATGTTTATTTAACTTTTATATTTACCAATAGTAGGTTGCGGTAAAAAAATATATAGGAGTTATGATAAATGTCATATACAATATTCAGCCTTGAAGAATGTAAAATTAAGGCATCAATCTTATTAAAAAACTTAAACTCAACACAATTAGAAGTATCAGTAGTTGCGTCTGAAAGATTTAGGAATATATCCTTTTTTCAAACAATGCTATTAGATGATTTAATAAAATCAGCTAGATTAAAACATGCCTTGGATGTAATAGCGCTAGAAAATGGATTTAGTTCTTGGGTAAATTTAAAATTTTATTTTATGAAAACTAAAACCTCAATATTACCTGCTGGTGGGGGTTTTCTGCACAAATGGTTTTCCAGTTATAAAGAAGCTCGCGCAAATTTCACAGCCATTAATGAATTTTTATTTCCGTATAAGAAAGATTTTTTTATTGCAAATGCTGGTTATATTGATTATATTGGTTTAGATATTACTAATCCAGATTGGCAATTAATTGGTAATAATTGGGTGGAGCCATCAAATAAACTGGCATGGGAGCGATTAAATAAATTAAATTTACAACATGCTAAGGGAGATAAATAATGTCAAATAAATATTTAGAGGGGGTATTTGCACCACTTGATGTAGAGTATGATATTAGTGATTGCGAAGTAATTGGTGAAATACCTTTGGCATTACAAGGTACTTTATTTAAAATAGGACCTAATCCACAGTACATATACTCCCAAAATTACCATATGTTTGATGGTGACGGAATGGTGCATGTACTTACATTTAATAATGGGAAAGTTAGTTATTTAAATCGTTGGGTGCGTACACAAAAATTTCTTAAGGAAAGAGAAGTGAGTCATGCCATATATGCAGGATTTAGAGATAAAGAGGATAAATTAAAACAAATTCAAATGGGTCTATTTTCAGATACGGTTAATATAAATGTGATTAATCATGCAAATAAATTATTAGTAGCAAATGAAGGAAATGATATTTATCAAATTGATACTAAAATTAATACATTGAACAAATTTAAATTTAATGATGAGTTATCAGGTATGACGGCGCATCCTAGAATATGCCCTCAAACTGGCGATTTAATCATGTATACGTATTTATCCAGAGATATTATTACGAGTAATTTGATTAAATATTTTGTTGCAAATAGCGATGGTCATGTAATTCACAAAGAAAATATTGAAGTGCCATACAAAAGTTTACTGCATGATTTTGCAATTGCTGGTGATTATGTGATTTTCCCAGTATTTCCTTTAACTTGTAATATTGGTAGATTATTTTCTGGTGGTAATATTTTTGAATGGGAGCCACAACGTGGTTGTGATTTTGGTATCATGCCTCGTTTTGGTACAAATGAAGAGTGTATTTGGATTCATCAAGATGAGCCAGGGTTAGCAATACATATTGTGAGTGCTTACCAAAATGGTGATTTTCTGATTATGGATGCATGTTATTCAGACAATATTCCCAATGGTGCTGATGGATTCACGCCAAATAAGGAAGAGGTATTTCCTGCATATTTAACTAGGTGGATTTTTGATATACCTAATAAAAAAATTATTTCAAAAACTAGAGTAGATGATAAACCTTGTGAATTTCCTAAGATTGATGAACGTTATACTGGTAAAATATATATTCATATTTATGTTGCGTCAACCCTACATTCGAATTGGTATGGTCATGATTTTGATGCTATCACACACTATGATATATCTAATAATACCAAACAAGTACATGATTTTGGTGTAGATAGCACAGCATTTGAACCAATTTTCGTGCCACGCAGTGCAAATTCACCTGAAGGTGATGGGTTTTTACTTACGTATGTGTATAGAAAATCAGAAGATAGAAGTGATTTGGTTATTTTAGATGCGTTTCATGTAGATAAAGAGCCATTAGCAGTAATTAAATTACCACATAGAGTTCCGTTTACTTTTCATGGTACTTGGGTGCCGTATTTAAATTGAAAATATAAAAAATAACGTATAG
>CAITEL010000378.1 GCA_903891375.1 uncultured Neisseriaceae bacterium | reverse complement strand
ATCTTTTTATTGTTTAATCTTGTAATAATTTTTGTAATTCGCCAGATTCGTACATTTCTGCAACAATATCCGAACCACCAATAAACTCCCCATTGATATATAATTGTGGTATTGTTGGCCATTGCGAATACTCTTTGATTCCTTGACGAATTTCTTCATCTTCAAGAATATTTACTGTGAATAATTCTTTCACTCCACAAAGCGATAATATTTTTATTGCCCGTCCAGAAAACCCACACATGGGAAATTTTGGCGAACCTTTCATATATAACACGACTTTATGTGTGCTTACCTGCCCTTTTATTTTCTCAAATACACTACTCATTTTTTATTCTCCTTATAATATATACTTCGAGTATACGTTCATTCACTAGACCAACGTGGCGAAATATCATTATTAATTCGCAACTGATCTAAAATTCTACTTACTATAAACTTAATTATATCATCAATTGTTTGCGGATGTGTATAAAACGCTGGAATTGGTGGCACTATAGCAACCCCAAGTTCCGCTAATTTTTGCATATTAGCCAAGTGTATAGCACTTAATGGCGTTTCACGTGGCACTAACACTAAATTTTTACGTTCTTTCAAAATGACATCAGCAGCTCGACACAATAAATCATCACCAATACCACTGGCTATCTTACCTAAAGTAGCCATAGAACATGGACAAATAACCATTGCATCAGAAACACTACTGCCTGATGCAACTGGGGAGAACCAATCATTATTTGTGTACACAAATAAATTATCTGGATTTTCTAACGCTAGCGCTGTAACTAAAATATCTTTTGTTTGGTTCGGATTACTTGATAATGAAATCTCTGTTTCTTGTTTTATCGTGATTAACCCAGCTTGCGTTATAATTAAATTAACTCTTATATCACCCTTAAAATTATTACTGAGTAACTCTTTAAGTAACGCAAATGCTATAGGTATGCCACTTGCCCCCGTTATTCCTAATGTAACATTTTGCACAACAACAAACCTTTCTCTCATTAGCTCTTTTACAATAATATCTTATACGTTTTGCATAAATGGTGTAAGTTTCTTGGTTACTTTTATATTTTTCAAACGTACATAACTTGGAATACCATTTACAAAACGAGGGTAATCCTCACCCTGTATTAATGGCTCTAAATACTCTCGACATTCTTGCGTAATATAAAAACCTTCCGCATCAATGAAATTTCGAGGCATAAATTTTTCGTGATTCGCGATATCTTCTAATTTAGCACAATCTATTGCCCACACATATGGTTTTTGTGATATTCGTTTGATATATGGCATGATAGCATTATGCCCATCTAATGCCAATTTTACTCCAGCCACACCAAGTGCTATTGCTTGCTCTACATCAGTCTTTGATGAAATATGCCGTGCTGAACGTTGTAAATAATCAGCTATTGCATAATGGCATTTTAGATTTAATCTATCATTAACCAAAGTTGCCAAAAAGGACGCAACACCTCCTAATTGTGCATGACCAAACGCATCACTAGTTCCAGAATCACTTAATAACCCACCTGACTGATTTTTAAGACCTTCGGATGCCGCAATTACACAATACCCATATTTTTCTACTGTATCATCAACTTTAGCGAGAAATTTCTTTTCATCAAAAGTTATTTCTGGGAATAAAATCATATGCGGTGGTAACGAGTTATCAAAAGACGCTAAACCACCGCTCGCAGCAATCCATCCAGCATTACGCCCCATTACCTCTAAAATAAACACTTTGGTTGATGTTGCATGCATTGATGCCAAATCAAATCCAGCTTCACAAATTGATGTAGCTATATATTTAGCTACAGAACCAAATCCTGGGCAGTTATCCGTAATTACTAAATCATTATCTATAGTTTTAGGTATATGTATGGCTTTAATTGGATAACCAAGTTCTTGTGCCACTTGCGATACCTTTAAACAAGTATCCGCAGAATCATTACCACCATTATAAAAAAAATATTCGATATCGTATGCTGAGAATACTTCAATTAAACGCTCGTATTCTTTTTTATTTTTTTCTAAACTTTTTAATTTATAACGACAAGACCCAAATGCACCACCTGGGGTACTGCGTAATGCCTCTATGTCCATGTCAGATTCTTTTGTCGTATCTATTAAGTTTTCATGTAACACACCTAAAATGCCATTTTCAGCAGCATATAATATACCAATCTTATCACACATTGCTCTACAAGTAGAAATAACACCATATGCTGATGCATTTATTACCGAAGTTACTCCACCTGATTGCGCATAAATTGCATTTTTTAACATTGTTCCGCCTTTCTACTATTAATCGCATAATTAACTGCATTTATCAAACTCGTACTTATGGCTCTGCCACTACCTGCTAAATCTAATGCTGTGCCATGATCAACTGACGTCCTAATAATCGGCAAACCAAGTGTTATATTTACTCCGTCCACAAATCCTGAATATTTTAACACTGGTAGCCCTTGATCATGATACATAGCCAAAATCACATCAAATTCTCCACTGCGTGTAAAAACAGTATCTGCTGGATAACTGCCACTTACATTATAACCACACTCTTTAAATTCATTAATCACTGGGTTTATTATCTCAAGTTCTTCTGTACCCAAATATCCCCCCTCTCCTGCATGTGGGTTTAATCCACAAACAGCAATTCGTGGGTTAGATAAAGCATAGTCACGTCCAAATGAACTAATAATAATATTAAGTGTTTGGCGTAAGTTATCTTTAGTCATTTGCGACGAAATATCTTTGAGAGGCAAATGTGTAGTCAGCAACGCAACACGCATTATGTTATTTGCCAGCATCATTACAACTTTATTACACTCAAATGCATCGGCTAAGTACTCGGTATGCCCCATAAACTTATAACCACTTTGATTAATAATTTCTTTACTTAACGGCGCTGTAACTATTATTCTACTTTTACCCTCTTTGCATAATCTAATCGCTGTATCCAAAATATCTTTAACATATTTTGCATTTTCCACTTTAAGTTTACCTACAGTATCTATATCTGGACATTTTATATCTAATACGTACAAGCAACCTTTGTCTGATATAGGTGGAACATCTGTAATATCTGCTATCGCAATGATTTTAATTTTTTTATTAAGAATCATAGCTCGAGTATAAAGTAACTCTACGTCTGCTAGAATAACAATCCTATATTCTTTTGGTATAACAATCTCTGCCAAATCGAGACAAATATCAGGCCCTATCCCACCAGGTTCTCCAGATGTAACCAAAATTACATTATGTTTCATTAGTTTTCATTCTTTTTAACATATGCCGAGTCACGAATATTACGTATCCACTCTACGTACATTAAAGTGGCTTTCATTTCTCTTAATTCTTGACGAATTGTAGCTTTTTCTCGGTCTGTCGTTTGGTCAGAATCACGCACTGCATTCACCATTAATATATGCCAGCCAAATGGAGTTCGCACAGGCGCACTTACAACACCAACTGGCGTATGTATTACTGTTGATTCAAATGTTGGCACAGTATCACCTTTACCAATCCAACCTATATCACCCCCATTTATACTGCTTGTATCTTCTGAATATTGTTTTGCCAACTTAACAAATTCCACTTTTTCTTCTTCTGTGTTATTCTTATATTTTTGTAAAGTAGACTCTATCATATTTATTTTGTGGTGGGCTTCGTCGTCACTATTATTTTCATTAACTTTAATTAATATATGACTTACATTATACTGTTTTACAATTTGTGGTGTACCAATACCCCTAACACCATTGATTTTAAAAATCAAATACCCCATAGGTAACTGTATTACTGGCGTATAATATCCGACTGCTTGCCCTTGTAACGCATTGGCAATTACACTTGGCAATGCCACATTACTACGCCACCCTAAAACTCCACCATCAAGTGCATTGGTAGCATTAGAATAATGCGCAGACACATCAATAAACGCTTTACCATTTTTTAATGCCATATAAGCATCATTCGCTAATTTTTTTCTCTCTAACATAACTTGTTGCGAAGACTGTTCTGGAACATTAATAATTATATAAGATAAATCATAATCAACCCTCTTTTTGTATGCTTCACTATTTAAGATTCTATTAACCTCATCATCACTAATAACGATTCTACCATCAACTTCACGTTGCTTTAATTTTTCGGCAGTGATTTGATCTGACGCTTGTTTGCGTAGATCATCCAAACTAACACCCTCACTAATTAAACGATCTTTAAATTGAGCCATATTCATACCACTTGATTTCACTATGCCGTTAATCGCATTATTTACTTCGATATCTGAAGTTTGAATACCAGCACGTTTAGCAATATCTAACTCTACTTGTAATATAATCATTTGATTGACTACATTATTACGAAAATCTGGTGTATTTGGCACAGGCATACCTTTTTGTCTATAACTACTTTGCAATAATTTGACAGCAGTATTTATCTGATTTGACGTAATCACGCCTTTATTCACGAATACATCGATTTTATTAATTGTATTTATTTTTTGTGATTGCACTACCTGAATACTTGATTCAACGGCTTTAAGCTGTTTTACTGATGTAGTATTAGACATATCAATTGCATAAGCACTACTTGAGACACTAAGTGCACAGAGTATTTTAAAAATCTCCACACACGCACTATTCTTAAATTTAAATTTATTAAACATTTTTACCTTAAATCTGAAAGTAGCTACTTACCTGCATAGTTATATAATATACTCAAAGTATTTGATTTTTGGACACAAAGATACTTAATGAACCACTGTCACTGGTACATACCCTGGAATATTGTTTTGTAACTCAGTTAGTGGATTAGCTGTACCTACACTAGCTAACCCGCCAAGGGATAATTGTACAAAATATGCTTGAGTATATTGGCTATTATTAATTAGATAGTTTTCATAAACTAAACTAACCGACCAGCAACCAGCATTATACTCCAAACCACCTAAAAGGTTTAAAAACTGTTTCTGAGTGAAATCGTAATTACCCCTTGCATTTAACAACCATTTTTCCGAAAACAAAGGCCACTGCCCTGACACATCCAGAGCATATTGATTCTCAACATTTATTGGCGAGTAGCCCTGCCCTGGAGACCAAGCATAGAAAAAAACTGGCATTTGATATTGATAATTAAACCGCACATTAAACACCTTATGAATGTCTGGATTATACCTTACTTGTGCTGAATAACCATCGATTATGTTGTTTACATTATCATATTGAAAATTACCAGAAGTTGATACACCACCGCCCCATTGATTATTTCCCTCAACAATGAAATTTGGATTTGGTTGATAAAGTTGACCAAATTGTGTATAACTACCATACAACAAATTATTATTTGGGGTCATATAATAACGATAACCCATACCCCAATTTGAAAGCTCTGCCCCTGTGTTATCATTTAGTAACCGTGAAGTAACCCCTGCCGTTAAATCATTTGCGGAGTTAATTCGGTCATAACCAGCAAATCTATTTTCGCTAAATAATTGATTTAAATTTGGCGAAGCCTGTGCCGTATCAAAGGCTGGAATATTTGCCTGATTAACCTGCGGTATATATAAATAATATAACCGTGGCTCTAAGGTTTGAATAAACCCTGAATCTCCTAATTTAATCGGTCTATCAAAAACCAAACCTGAATCTAGCGAAGTTATGGGAACTTGCCTATTTATACTACTTGAGGTAGGCTGAAAATTATAAAACGGGTCTAATTGATAGTACGTATCATTATAACCGAATTTTGGTGTAATATGACCCCATGATGTTTCTAATGGCATCGTTAAACTAGGATACACCACATACCTTTGTCCACTTTGTAATGGGGTACTTACAGTATAAAACAAATTTGAGGTAAAATTAGTATATTGGCTTAATAAACCTGCTTTCAACCAAGAATCACCTAAACGAGTTTGATTGACATTAAAATCAATCTGAGGTGCAACCGAATAGATCGATGGTGAAGTTGGCTGACCTGCTGGATTCAAAGTTTGATAGCCCTGAACTTTAACATTAAATAACCCCCATTCTGGTGAATAACGCAAAAATACAGAACGTTCTAAATTAATATTATCAACCATTGAATTAAAATTACCAAAATCAACGAAATAATTATTATCTGAGACTGCATTATAATTATAACCAATCGTCCAATCTTTAGCCAATTTATGTGTATCAGTTAAGTGCCAATAGTAACGATATATTCCTGTTTGCCAATCACTTGGCATTTGTTCTGTATAGATATCCCCCGTACCATATTCATCAAGATAACGAAAATCATCACTCACTAATAACCCAGCTAGAGAATATATTTTAGGTTCAATCGTCATATCGTAATTTGGTGCCATATTCCAATAATATGGCACACCAACGAAAGTACCTGCGTTAGTTTGACCAAATTCTGGAGTTAAAAACCCAGATCTTCGTTTCCCCAAAGGGAATTGAAAATATGGCGTATACGCTACTGGAATTGATTCCGCATAAAACGTAGCACCACGTGCAACACCTTGACTATCTTGATAATCAAAATCCATTTGCCTTGATTTTATATGCCATGCTGGATCATTTGGGTTACAACTAGTAAAAAACCCACTTTCAACACGAAATTGATCTTTGTTATAAATTTTTATTTCTTCACCCTCAGCATACATATTAGTTTTATAATCTTTAGCATTAGCTTCCTTAACCACACCTTTATTTAAGTCAAAGTAATAATCAATCCATTTGCCACGCATTACATTATATTGCCTATATAAAACCGCATTACCGCCCACAGAATGTGAAGTTTGTTGGTTATAGATTAGCCAATCAGCATCAATTGTTTGATCGTCTTTATAACCAATCACATTACCTTGCGCATAATGTACTCCGCTTTCTTGCCCTGTAATTTGGTTTGCTTGCAAAACCGCATCAGTAGCTGGTACTGGGGTAGTATTTACGTAATCTGGTGATGACTGTTCCATCCAATAATTATCTTTTATTGTACAACTAGGATATTCTTTTGGTATATTAGTTAAATTATTAACTTCACTCACTGCATCAGTCACTGCATATATTTTGCCAGATAACATTAGCAACGGTAAAATTAATACCCTCTTAGATTTTTGCATAGTTTCTCATCACTATTTTTTTCTTACCATATACTTATTTATAATAAATTTTATTTATACCAAGAATTCTTAACCTCGAATTATATCATATTTTATGTGCTATATTGAGAGTACTGTTATGTAAATTTACACTTATGGTACACCCTTATAATATGGTAAAATAGATGTCTAAACAAACTTTAATTTATACTCGAATAGATTCAAGAACCAAGGAGGCGCCACAGATGCCACCTACAGGTAGTAGGCAAGGCGCTTGGCAACAAACTTGAAATATGGATGAGTATATTGCCATGCTAAGGATACTTATGGTTACTAATATCCTACACGATCAAGATGTGATGCTTAATCGTGAATTAGGTTTAATCCAATTTTATCGCCGTATTTTGGCTCAAGTAACAGATGAATCAGTGCCACTGCTTGAACGTCTCAACTATTTATGTATAGTTAGTCGCAATTGTGATGAATTATTTGAGGTTAGGGTTGCACGTTTACTCAAGTGGAATAAAGATGAACCTAATAAAATTTTGCCTGATGGATTATCAGCCAGTAGTGCACTTTCATTAGTGCGAAATGCTGTTGTTAGCCTATACGATGATATTTACCGTGTTTATCACAATGTGTTGAAACCAAGTTTATTCAAAGCTCACATTATAATCCTCGAGGGCAATGAATGGACTACAGAACAACAATCATGGGCTTATCAATTTTTTATGAACGAATTAAAACCAGTACTAACTCCAATTAGTATAGATCCTTCACACCCATTCCCACGAGTACCGAATAAAAACTTACATTTTGCTGTAGAATTAGAGGGAATGGACCAATATGGTCGCAATTCAAATATAGCCATAGTCGAAGCACCTCGAATTCTAAATCGAGTCATTAAATTACCAATTATGCTTTCAAAAAATAATGATGTATTTATTTTACTACAGGATATTATTCGCATTCACGTTGGTGAATTCTTCCCAGGTCTTACCGTAAAAGGATGCTATCCATTTCGTGTAACACGTAATGCCGAACTAACACTTAAAACTGATGCGAAAAACCTACGCCTAGCTGTCACACGTGAAATTCAAAACCGCAAATATGCTGAATGCTCCAGATTAGAACTTGATGTAACATCTGGAATGCCGAATAGCTCTTACATAGACATCTTATTAACCCAGTTTAATATTAGTGAACAAGATCTATATCTTGCACAAGGACCAGTTAACTTATCTAGATTACAAGATATTACTAAGATGATTACCCGTCCAGAGCTTCGCTTTGAACCATTCACCCCTGGATTACCCAAAGAATTAATGTATAATCGTGACTTATTTAAAGCAATAAGCAAAACAGATATTTTAATCCATACTCCGTATCAATCATTTGACCCAGTTATCGAATTAACTCGAATGGCAGCAAATGACCCAGATGTTTTAGCCATCAAAATGACTGTTTATAGAACTGGAGCTGATTCCGAATTATCACAGAATTTAATTAAAGCTGCTAAATTAGGCAAACAAGTAGTTGCATCCATTGAGCTTTTTGCACGATTTGACGAAGCCAATAATGTAGAATTAGCCAACACTTTGGAAAATGCTGGGGCACACGTTGTTTATGGCGTTATGGGTTATAAAGTCCATGCAAAAATGTTATTAATCGTCAGAAAAGAAAATGGAAAATTAAAACAATATGTACATCTTGGGACAGGTAATTATCATCAAACCACAGCAAAGCTTTATACCGATTTTGGTTTACTTACTGCTAATCCAGAAATAGTACGTGATGTAGATAATATTTTCTCACAAATCACAGGTGTTGGACGAAATTGTATCCTCGAAAAAATAACTCAGGCGCCATTTAACCTATTTGAACTAGTTTTAAAAAACATTGAAACTGAAACAATTAATGCATTAAATGGCAAACCTGCACGCATTATGGTAAAGATGAATTCTCTACTAGAAAATCAAGTGATTCGGGCTTTATATAGAGCATCTCAAGCAGGAGTTAAAATCACCTTAATTATTCGTGGATCATGTGCGCTTAGGCCTAATATACCAGGAATTTCTGATAATATCACTGTTTTATCCATTATTGGTAGATTTTTAGAGCATCATCGTGTTTTTTATTTTTATAATCAAGGAAGTGAGGACTTATATATTTCATCTGCAGATTGGATGAAACGTAATTTTTTTCGCAGAGTAGAAACATGTATCCCGATTTTGGATAAAAAAATTAAACAGCGGATTATTATGGAAAGTTTTAAATATTGTTTACGCGATAACATTGGCGCATGGGTTATGGATAAAAATGGTAATTACACTCGAGTGAAATCACAAAGAAAGCAATTTTCTTCGCAAATAGCATTAATTAATAAATTAAGTCAACATAAAAAATAATTAAGGAACCCTAATGGTGCACATAAGAAAAACACTCTTCATTCTCACCACAGTTATAATAGTCTCCGCCTGCGGATTCCATTTACGTGGAATAAACGGTAATAATAGATTTCCTTTCCAAAAAATCTACGTACAATGCGACAATGTAATTATTTGCTCAAACTTAACTAATGCCGTAAAAATTCAAGATTTAGCTACTCTTTTACCCTCTCCTGAGAGTGCAGATGTAACTATTCAATTATTTAACGAACAGACAAAACGCGACCCACAAGGGTTTAATGGTGCTGGGCGTATATCTAGTTATCTCTTAACATACCAAGTACAAGCGCGCATCTTGCAAAAAAATAAACAAATTGGTAATGACATAAAAGTAGCTGTGAGTGCATCGATGAACTATAGCGATAGCATTCTTCTTGCTGTTAATCAGAATGAGGCGGTGTTTTGGACCAATCTACATGAAAATGCAACAAATCAATTAATACGTCAATTAATCTATTTTAAACCTTATAAGTCAGTAAATACCAATGCATCTAACATTAAATGATTTTCTAAAACTAAATACTAATAATATACCGCAATTAGTACTAGTAAGTGCTAGCATTGAAAACAGCCCAATCGTTATGTTTGCCTTAGATTATTTAAAAAATAAATTAAATCCCCCATTGAATACTCAAAAATTTAACGCAGATCGCCACTTTAACTTTGAATTAATCTCACAAATTATTTCAAGTAAATCACTCTTCGATGAAGTAAATTACATTGAAATACATTATAAAACTAAACCAACAGTCGAACATATTGAGATTTTGAATGAAATCTATCCAAAGTTGTCTCCAGAAAACATATTGGTCATTGCAACCGATAAACTCAATAAGAGAGACTTCAACACAAAATGGATAAAAGCAATTGAGGATCATAATGGAATTATTTTAAATGTGGATACCGAATGCTACCCTACTATTGCACAACACATATTCAAAACCGCTGGAATTACCATCCTCCCCAATGTACTAAATTTTTTGATAGAGATGAATCAAGGCAACTCAAGTCAATTTATGCAAGAAATACACAAACTATCCCTCGAATTCGGCTCTGGTACAAGTATAACCATCGATAACATTAAGAATTCGAGCGCAAACAACTCACAATATAATATTTACCAATTATCTAATGCCTATTTATCTGGTGACTTAGTTAGCTCATTAAAAATTTTAGAAAATGTTTTTCTAGCACCCGAAGATGCTATACTTATTAATTGGATTATAACTGAAGATACTCGAAAATTACTTAAAACTAAAGCGAGACTAAAAAATAATAACAATAATCTAAATCAAATAATTCGTGATGTTGGTGTATGGGGGGATGCGATTAAACACTTCCCACGTGCAGTATCTCGCCTTAGTTATCAGCAACTACTTAATATTTTTGAGTTAGCTAGTGAACTTGATTTTATCACTAAAGGTATTAGCACAAATAACATTCAGCAACATTTAATTAAAATTATAACCACATTATGCGACAATGGAGCCACCACTAAATGAAAATCCTTCAATTATTTTCTCTACATCAAACTGATACTACCTATAAACAAGAAATAATTGGTGGCCTCACAAATTTTATGGCTATTGCATACATCATTATAGTTAATCCATTAGTATTAAATGCTAATGGTAAAGGATTCCCCATTGCGGCAACTCTTACTGCGACTATTTTAACCATAATTTTAATGACTAGCATTGCAAGTTTTATTATCAAACTTCCTTTTGTTCTTGCCCCTGGCATGGGTCTTAATGTAATGGTTAGCTACACTCTAGCACTACATGACAACTTGCCTGTACCCATAATTCTTGGTATAATTTTTTGGTCAGGAATACTCTTATTTATATTTTCAATAACAAATTTGCGCCAGAGAATCATTAATGCAATCCCTGAATCAATTCAAACTGCATTAACCGTAGGTATCGGTGTATTTTTAATTTTAATTGGAATAAAAAACGCTGGTATAATTGTGAGTAATCCAAACACATTACTTTCAAATTACGTTCCAAGTATTGCTGACTTTGCAGCCGGGTCAGTGGTATTGACTTTGACAGGCCAGTCAGTTTTACCCTGTGGCGGAAGTAACAGTGATTCATTCATCCT
>CAITEL010000377.1 GCA_903891375.1 uncultured Neisseriaceae bacterium | reverse complement strand
TGTACACTGTTATACCTTATATAATACCATCAACTTGTATGTTTTTAACTAAATTTGATATTATCTGTTACCAGTCATAATAATTCTTGCGTTTTGGTGTTCGATTTCGGAAAAATCTGGGATTTACGCATCGAACCCCTATAATTGTTGGAGCTATATTTAACCCCTTATTTATCACTTGTATACCAGCTTGTGCCATTTGAGCACCAACTTGGTTAGCCATAGTCGCCCCCGCACTTAATTGATATGGGTTAGTGTTCTGATTACCCGTTGCTAAACTAACTCCACCAAATATTGCCCCCATTAAAAAAGCACTACCGAATATTTTCATATAATGATTATCTACATCATCACTAAAGCCACTAAAACCCTCTAAATCTGTACCCGGTTGTCCATGCAATAAGAAACTACCACCATTCGGAAAAATTACTCTATTCCAGCCCACCATCAACCTATTTTGCCCATAAGCAATATCGTGATTATATGTACCCACCAACCGTGCACCTTGTGGAATTAAAAGATATTTTCCTTGCGTGGTATCATATACATCACTTCTAACTTGGGCAATCACCATCCCATTTAAATCAGAATTAATACCATTTACCATTTGTGCAGGGATATATGAACCTGCAAAAATGGTATATGGGGAACGTTGTGCTTTGTATTGACTATCTAATGTACCTACACCAACCGTTGTATTTGTACCAGTAATTGCGTTTTTATCATCACTACTCGGCGTTACATCATTACTAGTAAACATTTCTGGTTTGTCACTACTTTTTCTTGCTATTGTACCTGATGCCTGTGGGCTACCCATACCAACCAACTGTGATGTATTATTTGGATTTGGGGGCATAACAACTTTTGCTTTTGATTCTTCTGGCGGTAACGTTAGTACATTATTAACAACTACATTTACGTCTGTTGGTTGCGTTGTACCCTTTGTTACTTGTTGTTGCGTTGGCTGGGTTGGTGTTACACTATTATTAGTCAATAGTGTACAAACTATAATACTACCAATAGCAACAGTAACGCTACTACCAATTAGTAACACTGCTTTTTTATTTAATCCAGAATATGCAACATCTGATAATTTTTCCATTGAACCTATCCTAATCTACGTATTGAGTTTTAAATATACCCCAGAAACCTTGCTTGTCTTTTTTGAGTCTTACATTAATTCTAGTGACATCTCCGCTACTACTTGTGCCTATAATAAGTGCATAGTGCGGTCTTACACCATCAATAACAAAAAATGGCTTACGATAACGAACACCCGCTATTGATTGTAAGTTATCTTCTTTATCATATGTGTAAACAGTGGGCAAATCCGATACACTGATATTATTTTGCATTTGTATGTATGTTCTAGTACCATCATTAAAAACAGCTACAGGTCTAATTGTGCTATCAGTATCACCCTCTATACCATAAGAACCATATAACTTTTTATTATTAAAGTTAATATCTAAACCATTATCAATGTTTGCATTATGTGAGTTATATTCATTGGTATTACGTTCTACAAAAGCATAACTATTTGCTTTATTATCTGAATCAGTAGAAGTTAAATCAAAATGGTACTGTTGTTCTGTACCAACTAAAATAGTAGGATTATTAGCCTCTGCATATGTTGCCTGTAAAATAACATGCTGTCTACCATCAGGGTCAATATACGTAGTCTTTTTACGTGCACTATCTGCCCACGGTTTACCGTCAGTAATAATCAAATTAACAAAGCTATCGCCCTTAACTAAAGCAATATCACATAGTGCTTGTGTTTGGCATTTAACTTCATTATTTTCACCATCCGTATATAAAACATGGCTCCCGTTTTTTATTTTACCTGTGGTTGCATAAGCTATACCAAATAAACCTACAGCTATTATTATACTTAGTTTTTTAATTTTTATCACTGCATTACCTCCTGAGTTTCTAAACTTGTTACAAATATACCCAATGGGTTATTTAAAATTTTTTCTGGTTTATCTAAATCTAAATCTTGTCTATAATTTACAAGAGTTTTAAAACTATCTGTTTTACGGTCTGCAACCCATGTACTATAATCAACACTCCATTCACCTGTATTAGTTAGTATTATATTATTAATTTTTACCGTTACTTGTGTATCACGATTTTTAAGTAAGTTTTGTTTAATTATTGGTAATACGTAGTTATTAAAATAATTTGAGTCCGTCATAGATACAACTTTAGTGACATTATGTTCTTTAGTGGCAGTATCTGCTGGAACTGAGTATAAATCAATGATATATTCCGCAATTTGATTAGTAATAATTGCCTTATCATTTATTCTCGTTTTAACATTGGGTACACCAATAAATTGTCCATCTTGATTGAATATCAACGCCTGTACTTTTGCTTGTGTAGCTAAATACACTGTTGAGGCAATTGCCATCATAGCTATACCAAACATAACAATAGCCACAATATATGCTTTATTTCGTTCATTTATATATTTAGCCACAATTGACCTGTACTGATTTTGATTGGCAATAAATGTATTTTGATTCTGGTAAAAGTCTGGTATTGCTTTCTGTGTTGATTTATCTGTAGCCTGAGTTTTCAATTGTCAATATCTCCAAGAACTGGTTTAAATACCCATTTGCCATGTACAGAATCGTAACCAGTTAATTCAACAATTTGGGTTATTTCTCGTTTAATATCAAAAGTAATGTTACCTTGTTCGTCTACTTTTTTAACCCGTTTAACGTTTATCACAATAATACCATCTACTACACGAGCTAGATCTTCTCTATCAATCTTGTCACACTCATTATGTTCTAAACACATTTTTTCTAATCGGCTCATGCCCTCAAAAACACTACCAGCGTGCATTGAGGTAATTCCACCACGATGCCCAGTACCCCACACTTTATATAACGAATATGCAGCTCTGTCACGTACTTCACCAACAATAATCCGTTGACCCGTAAGTCTCATTGATGTTTTTATATGTTCATCTGTATTTACTTCATTAGTACAAAGTAGCGATGCAACATTACTACCCTGTCTCCATGTTAGCTCAGGTGTATCTTCAATAACAATTATACGTTCACTAGCGTTTTGTTCCAAAATTTCAGCTATATACGTATTTTCAAAAGTAGTTTTACCTGAAAACATTACCCCACATAAAAGTACATTAAAATTATGCCGAATCCATAAGCGTAAAATTTCTACATGTTGTGGTTCAAGTAAACCTTGCTTAACATAATCATCAAACATTAATTCACGAACAGTAAACTTACGAATACAAAATAAATGACTAGTGCTCGATGCTGGCTGTAGAACGCCCGTAAAACGATAATTTAGGATAGGTATGTTACATTCTAGTATTGGACGTTTAGAATGCGTTATTTTGTCATTCTGACCACTTAAAAGCTGAAATAATTGTGAAGTTTTCATATTATCCCAAAATATATAATTACCACTCAAATCTTTGGCTTTTTCTTGTACACCGTTCGTCCTAATTACCCACATTTGCCCCATATTAGTTGAGTATGGGTTTAACATTAATTCTGACACTGTAGAATCGTCTAATAAATGACGCACAGAGGCAAAAGTTGCGTTAATATAACTTTCATTTAATTCTTTATGGTCAGCTTTACTCATTATTTGCCTTTAAAATCCTATTTTAATTAAAATGCAAAACCATTACCGAAACCTGAACCCGTAGCCCACCATCCGAAGCCTGCACTGATCAAGCCCAAACCAATCAAAAGATAAAACGCAAATCCAAGTGCTTCACCTTTCATCTTACCCATTCCAAACATTACGCCAGCAGCTACGAGTAGGCCCACTCCGCCCCATTTGCCTGCGACTGTAAGTATCTTTTCTCCTATACCAGTGTTCTCATCAATCTGTGTAATGCCTGTTGTTGTAGATGCAAAAGCCATAAAAGAATATAACCAAAACGTGATGAATAAATATAGTTTTTTCAATTTAAGTTCCTTCCAAATATTAATAGTAGCTTGCAGAATATAATAATATGATATAATTATTTATTAAAATAAGTTTAT
>CAITEL010000376.1 GCA_903891375.1 uncultured Neisseriaceae bacterium | reverse complement strand
TTACATAATTTCAAATTGTTTAGAAACAAGCAGTGATTATAAACTGTTTTATTGCAGAATTGCAGGTTTAAATTTACCAACGACGCGCGACATATGTACTATCAACGTATTGTTTGCCTTAAAATTTAATGATTGGTCAGTTGTAACAATTATTGCATGCGTATTAGCTATACTTGGATGCTTGCTTATTAAAGTATATAAACGTAAACACAACAATAATGGTAAAATGTCAGTAAATCATATTGGGCAAATCGTTGAAATTGCGGAAATTAATAATGGAAATTATCGAGTCCTATATAGCGGAAGTTATTGGGATGCTAAACTCAAAAATAATTTGAGTTATATTCCACAAATTGGCGATAAGCTAAAAATAACTAACTTTTCAAATAACCAACTCGAAATAGATATAATAGGATAAAAAAAAATGAATGTTGATACAATTAATACCACTATAATAAATTCAGGGTTTCTAATAGCCATACTTGTTTTTATCGTCGCTTTCGTGAGAACTAGTATAAAGATTATACCTCAAGAACGTGTAGGTATAGTAGAACGACTTGGACGTTATCATTTATCGCTTAACCCTGGATTACATTTTTTAATACCCTTTATCGATAAATTAGTTGTAGTTCATGATATGCGTGAAGTACCAATGGTTGTACCAGAACAAGTATGTATAACCAAAGATAATACCCAATTGGCTATTGACGGTGTCGTATACTTTCAAGTAATAGATGCGCGACTTGCAACCTATGGCACCAACAATTATATGGCAGCGATTATCCAGTTATCACAAACAACATTGCGCTCAGTAATTGGTAAAATGGAATTAGATAAAACTTTAGAGGAGCGTGAAGATATCAATAAACATGTAGTATCATCCGTGGATCAGGCCTCCCTAAATTGGGGAGTTAAAGTGCTACGCTATGAATTAAAGAATATTCAACCACCACAACATATTTTGAATGCCATGCAAGAATTAATTACCGCAGAACGTGAAAAACGAGCTAAGATTTTTCGCTCTGAAGGTGAACGTCAAGGTAATATTAATATTGCTGAAGGGGATAAAATGTCGTCCATACAGCGTTCAGAAGGTGAAAAACAAGCAACAATCAATAAAGCAGTTGGGCAAGCACAGGCAATTTTAGCAATTGCGGAAGCTAATGCGCAAGCTATTAAACTAATTGGTTCCGCAATAAACTCTGGTGGTGGCGAATTGGCAGTAAATCAAATTCTAGCACAGCAATATATTGAACGTTTTGGTAACCTAGCTAAAACAAATAATACAATAATATTACCAAGTAATCTGGCCGATGTGGCTGGATTTGTAGCAACAGCATTAACCGCTGTAAAACAAACAGGAAAAACTGTAACGTTAGATGAAAAAAAATAGTCTTGGTACGATTTCATAATAATACGCAAACATAAAAAAACAGCTCAAGAATTTAGTAAATTCATTGAGCTGTTATTATAAGTAGCTAGACACATGTTATCAGGTATTTTATTTAAGGATATTTATGTCCTTTAAATTTAATAAGGGCAATG
>CAITEL010000375.1 GCA_903891375.1 uncultured Neisseriaceae bacterium | reverse complement strand
TGTTACTGTTACTATTGAATATACTCCAGCACCTATATCTAAACCTCCAGCAAGACCATAAATTCCACCCAAAACTGCTCCACTGCCAGCACCAATTACGGCACCAGTACCAGTTCCTGAACTAGGAGTAATGTCTCGTTCCTGAACTTTTTTAGTTGACACCACTACACAATTTTTATTAATTGGTTTAACCGTAGAGCAACCAACAACACTAATTAATAGTAACACAGATATAATTGAATTAAGTCATTAATATTAAGTTTATCTAATTCAGTATTAGATAAATTATATTTATAGTTACCATAAACATCTTTTAATTTGAAGCTACATATATCATCACTTTTTGAAAGATATTCAAAATTAACTGGTGTATCAGTATTTTAATGGGTTATATGGTGGAGGTGGCGGGAATTGAACCCGCGTCCGAAAGTCCGCTACAATTAGTCCTACATACTTAGTTTAATCTATGGTGTTTCACCGCAATTATGCCGACTAAACAGGCTTAATTTTGGCTATTTACTATTGGTTTCGATAACATCAAGTAACCACATGTTATCAGAGTTTATTTGCATCACGCAGTATTCTAGCCAATAAACAAACTAGGTACAGCGAACATAGAACTAAAGGCTATGTTTAAGCAGCTACCAACATGTTACTGTCGTTAGCTACATTGTTAAATGTTTTTGCATTTAATTTTTTTCAGTGATTTACGTGAGACTGAAATCACGGTATGCACTTTATTGCTTTGATACCCCCGTCGAAGCCATGTCACCCCCAAGAGATACCTACTACAGTTTAATAGTTAGTTGGTAATTATACCACATTATTAAGAACTAAACGTAATTTTTTGAATTTTTATATAACATTTATTTTAGATTACTTCAACTCATCTGCATTAAACTTGGTTTCTTCTGTTTTTCTTACGACGAAAAAAACACTATTTAAAGCCTCAATCAAATGCTCCATTGATTCTGCCAGTGTATACTTTTTTAATCCATCTATAAAAGAACCATTTTCATCGTCTTCCCACATACTCTCTACGTCTTCTTTTAGCTCCTGAAAGTCTACTAAATCATCACTAGTATATAAAAGCGACGCCGTACCGATTTCTGCCTCAAGTAAAATAAAACAAGCACAAATAGTAAATAAAGCAGGGAAAAATCTTTTCTCTAATAAATCCACATCATGACAATGTTCAACCATATCTACACCAATAGTTAAGTAACAACACAAATACCCATATAACCAATTTAGTAGATTTGTTTTTTCCGTAACTGTGGTTTCTGCTATAAGAAAATTATTCGGATGCATAATATTTACTAACGGTTTAATTAGCTTGTTTTGTTCGTACGTTTTATCGGATAAATCTTTGTATAAATCTAACAGATTATCTACAAATTGAGTAAATGTATTTTCGTCAGTGATTTTGTCTTCATCTAGCACCAAATACATGGGAATCACCATGTCTTCTTCACTATCGCTAGGAGAGGATAAATACGAGGCAATCCAACCATGAATGAAATATATATCATACCCTTTATAAAAATATTCGTTTATTTGTATGGAAATTTTAGCTAACTCTTCTTGTGAAAATTTTTTCATTATACCTCTTTTATAAAAACTTCAAATAAGGGTAAATTATACCACTTACTAAGGGGTAATTAGTGGTAAAATATATAGTTCTACAATAATGAGAGAAGAAAGAAATATATGTCAGCATTTTTAAATATTGCAACCAAAGCCGCCTACTTAGCTGGAAACTTTATTCAACAAGGAAGTCGCAACCTTTCTAATTTAAATATTGAAAAAAAAGGTCATAATGATTACGTAACAGATTTAGATAAAAAATCAGAAGAAATAATTATCTCCACAATAAAAAAAGCCTACCCTACCCATAACATAATGGGCGAAGAATCTGGATTCGACGACAAACATTCTGAATTCACTTGGATTATAGATCCAATTGATGGCACCACTAACTTTATGCATGGACACCCACAGTATTGTATTTCCATAGCGTTAAAAGAAAAAAATAAAATCACAAACGGTATAGTGTTTGATCCAAATCGTAATGATTTATACAAAGCAGAAATTGGTAAAGGTGCATTCCTTAACGACAAACGTCTTCGTGTTACTGCCAACAACATGGAAAATGCTTTAATTGCCACTGGATTCCCCACTTGTGATTTAGAAAACATTGATAAATATTTAGCGATTTTTAAAGAAATCACGTTAGCAACCTCTGGTCAAAGACGTTGTGGTTCTGCGGCATTAGATTTAGCCTACGTTGCCGCTGGTTATGTTGATGGATTTTGGGAGTTTAGTTTAAAAGCATGGGATGTTGCTGCTGGAGTATTATTAATTAAAGAGTCTGGTGGTAGTGTTATTGACTTTAATGGAAAACAACATACTGGTGGTAATGGCAGTATCATTGCTGGCAATGCTAAAGTCATCTCTCCATTGCAAAAAATTATTCAGAAACATTTATAAAAACGTTAGAGGTTATATAGCGTGAACAGTAATCACACACCAATGATGCAACAGTACCTATCCATCAAAGCTGATTATCCAGACATGTTAGTTTTGTACCGCATGGGCGATTTTTATGAACTATTTTTTGATGATGCTGTTCATGCTTCTAAACTACTTGGTATCACATTAACTACACGTGGAACTTCTGCGTCTACCCCAATTAAAATGGCGGGCGTACCCTATCATTCTATTGATCAATATTTAATTAAACTAGTCAAACTCAATCAGTCTGTGGTTATTGTTGATCAAGTTGGGGAAGTGACAGGAAAAGGCCCTGTTGAACGAAAAGTTACTCGCATTATAACTCCAGGAACTCTATCTGACTCTTCATTACTTGATGATACTAGTGAAAATCTAATCTCGTGTATATTCAAAGATAAGGATGAGTACGGCATTGCATCTATTTCTGTTGCTGCTGGTACATTTGTTATTAGCCAATTCCCCATTAATGATTTAATTACGAATATTGAGCGAATTACTCCTAATGAACTACTTATACCTGAATCTATACGAACATTAATCCTTAAATTGCCCATCAAATGCTTTATTAAATATATTCCTGATTGGAACTTTGAGTTTAACTCTTGTTATAAAAAAATATGCGAACATTTTCAGACTGCTGATTTAACTGGCTTTGGAATAAACACAAAAAATAAGCTAGGTATTTCTGCCGCTTCAGTTTTGTTAGAATACACTAAACAAACACAATGTAACAACTTACCTCATATCCATAAAATAACTGAAGATATTTTAACTAACACGCTAACCCTTGATGCTATTTCACGACGTAATTTAGAGATTAACTACACAATTAATGGCGATAAATCACCGACTATATTCTCGTTACTAAATTACTGTAATACGTCTATGGGGGCACGTAAATTACGCTTTTGGCTTAATAATCCGTTAAAAAATCATGATGAGATAAATGTGCGCCTGAATGCTGTTTCATCATTAATTAATGCGCCATTTAAGGTAAATGAAATATTAACCAATATTTGTGATATTGAACGAATAACAAGCAGAATCGCATTAATGAGTGCTAAACCACGTGATTTAACTGCACTTCGTGAATCATTGGCAGTATTACCTAAACTTGTGCCTTTAAAAGAACAAATTAACGATAGCTTGCTGGTAAGTTTAATCTCAATTTTTGAGAATTTCTCTAGTGATATTGTGGATAAATTACAAAAAGGATTAAAGCTGGAGCCTAGCGCTCTGGTTCGTGATGGGAATGTAATTAATGATGGTTATAGTGATGAGTTAGACCATTTGCGTGATGTACAAACTAATGCCAATAAATATTTACTTGAGCTAGAAACTAAAGAACGCACCCGTACTCAAATTCCTAATTTAAAAATCGAATATAATCGTGTGCATGGTTTTTTTATTGAAATATCAAATAGCTACAGCGTGAAAGTACCTTCTGAATACAGACGTACACAAACTTTAAAAAATGCAGAAAGGTATACTACCCCAGAATTAAAAACCTTTGAAATTAAAGTATTAAACGCCAATGAAAAAGCGATTAATCTGGAAAAAAAGCTCTATGAAGAACTATTGAGTTTTTTAAATACACACATTAATGAGCTACAAGTATTGGCTCACACCATTGCATCACTTGATGTGTTAAATAATTTTGCTACACTTGCCGTTAAAAACAACTATATTAAACCTCAATTAAGTGATGAAAACACCATAAATATTCTACAAGCTAGACATCCAGTTATTGAAAAACAAGTTGAACAATTTATCGCTAATGACATTAATTTAAACAATAATACTAAATTTTTATTAATTACTGGTCCTAATATGGGTGGTAAATCAACATATATGCGCCAAACTGCAATTATAGTACTAATGGCATACTGTGGTTCTTTTGTGCCTGCTGATAATGCCACTATTGGACATATCGATAGGATTTTTACTCGGATTGGCGCTTCCGATGACTTAGCCTTAGGTAAATCAACTTTTATGGTTGAAATGTCAGAAACTGCAAATATTTTAAATAATGCCACAAAAAATTCTCTAGTGCTGTTAGATGAAGTTGGACGTGGTACTTCAACATTTGATGGATTATCTTTAGCCCATGCAATATCAAGATACTTAATTGAAAAAATTCAATGCTACACCCTCTTTGCCACACATTATTTTGAACTAACTAATATGGCAAATCAATATACTTTAGCTAAAAACGTGCATTTAAGTGCAGTGGAGCACGAAGAAAACATTGTTTTTTTACATCATGTATACGAAGGTGCAGCCGAAAAAAGCTATGGCATACAAGTAGCATCTCTTGCTGGTATTCCTAAGAATGTAATAAACATTGCCAAACGTTATTTACAGCAAGTAGAAGCTAAGCAAAACAATAACCAATTAGATTTATTTAATGAAGTGTTGATTGAAGATATTCTTGTTCAAGATAATGTAAATAATGTCAATGAAAAACAAATTTCTGAATCAGAATCTTTGGTTTTAGAACAAATAAAAACATTAAACCCAGATAATTTATCGGCTCGTGATGCTTTAGAATTATTATATAATTTAAAGAACACATTAAATTAAAAAAGGTAAAATTCAATTATGGCATTAGAAAATTCATTCTCCACCGACACACAAAACTTTGATAAAATTAATCGTAGAAACGAACAACTCGCTGTAATTGCTGTTCAAATTTGGCGATTAGATTTCAATTAGGAAAAAACAAATGCTAGAACAGTTATTATTTCGTAGAGCCACAATTAATGATGTGCCATCTGTCGTTGGATTACTCTTTGATGATATTTTAGGTAAAACCCGCGAAAATTTAGAAGAAATGGACCAATATACGGCACAGTTTAATAAAATTTTTAATTCTGATAATCAACAATCTATGGTCATTGAATTTGAAAACAATGTTATTGCTTGTTGTGAATTATCCATTCTATATTCATTAACTCTAAACTGTAATACTAGGTTACTAGTTGAGGGGGTGAGAGTTAGCCATAAACTTCGTGGGCAAGGTATTGGAAAATGGCTATTTAATGAAATTGAAAAATTTGCCAGATTAAACGGCTGTAGTTTGATTCAACTAACTACTAATAAACAAAGACATGATGCACATAGATTTTATGATAATTTAGGATATGTGAATAGTCATGAAGGATACAAATTAATTTTATAGAGGATATAAACATGATAAAAGTTGGTATTGTTATGGGTAGTAACTCTGATTGGGAAATAATGCAATTTGCTGCGAAAACTCTCAAAGATTTTGGTGTAAATTACGAAGCATTAGTTGTGTCAGCTCATCGCACACCAAATTTTATGTTTGAGTATGCTGAATCAGCTGAGACACACGGGTTAAAGGTTATTATTGCTGGAGCGGGTGGCGCCGCTCATCTACCTGGTATGATTGCCAGTAAAACGATTGTGCCAGTTATTGGAGTGCCTATACCATCTAAATATTTAAAGGGGCAAGATTCTTTACTTTCTATTGTGCAAATGCCAAAAGGAATACCTGTTGCAACTATGGCTATTGGTGAGGCTGGCGCTATTAACTCTGCACTTATGACTGTTGCAATTCTTGCGCGTTATGATGAACATCTTGCTCACAAACTCCATGAATTTAGAAAACACCAAACTCAAGCAGTAATGGACATGACATTACCAGATATTATTTAATTAATAAAGGCAAAACTAGTGTTAAATAAAGAACAAAAATCTATTTATCCACCACAAACAATTGGCATAATCGGTGGAGGACAGCTCGGACGCATGTTAGCTATTAGTACTAGGCAAATGGGATATAAAGTAGTTGTCTTAGAACCTGATGTGAACGCCCCAGCAAAGTACTTTGCAAACGAACATATAATTGCAAACTATACTGATAAGCTAGCATTAACAAAACTTGCAGAATTGTCAGATGTGATTACTACAGAGTTTGAAAATGTGCCAGCTGAGGCTATAGAGTTTTTAGATAAACTTAAACCAGTTTACCCTAAAGCAAACGCAATCCTAATATCACAAAATCGACTAAAAGAAAAAACATTTTTTAATAGCTTGAATATTAAGACTACGCAATATTACCCTATTATTAACATCGACGATATTAATAACATTGATGACTCAATATTCCCAGCCATACTTAAAACTACAACAATGGGATATGATGGAAAAGGGCAAATAAAAGTCATAAATAAACTTGAATTAAGTGATGCATTTAATAAATTAAATAACTGCGAATGTATTCTAGAAAAAATGCTCGAATTAAATACCGAAGTGTCAGTTATTATTGCCCGCAATAATTTTGAAACTGTCGCATACCCTGTTATTGAAAACATTCATAAAAATGGCATTCTCGATATATCTATAATACCAGCACGGGTTGATAATGAAATCATTGCCACAGCCAAAGGGTATGCAGAAGCAATAGTTACCAAACTTGATTATATTGGAGTTCTTACTATTGAGTTTTTTATTAGCAATGATGGTGAAGTATATGCCAATGAGATGGCACCACGTCCGCATAATTCTGGACATTATAGTATAGATGCGTCACTAACATCACAATTTGAACAACAACTCAGAAGCGTATGTAATCTAAAATTAGGTGATACTAGCTCGCATAGTTGCGCAGTAATGATGAATATTCTTGGGAATATATATCATATTGACAATGATTTATCACCACCTAATTGGGGAATCATATTAAACAAATATGCTAATATTAAATTACATTTGTACGAAAAGGAGCAAGCTCGAACTGGACGAAAAATGGGACATTTAACTCTGCTAGGAAATGATTTAGATAACCTTATAACACAGGCACATGAAATAAAACAATTATGGGAGAAGAGATGAAAAAGATATTATTAATACTTGGGTTTGTTTTATTATGCGGATTCATATATGCCAGTAACAACCAAGGTAGTGTAGTTATATCAAAAGAAACTGACCCAGTAATTTTTTTGTGGTTAGTTGTATTCATTTTTTTATCCCGTGGCTTATCTATAATAAAAAAAATTGGTTTGCCTTTAGTTGTCGCCGAGATATTAGCTGGGATAATATTGGGTGATCTTAATAATTTCGGTATTAGTATTTTTAAAGATGCTGAAACCAATGAGATTATTCATTTTCTTGCTGAATTAGGTGGAATCATCTTAATGTTTGAAATAGGACTTGCGTCAAAATTTTCTGATTTAAAGAAAAATTTTCGTATGGGGTTTGTTGTCGCAATTTCTGGAACAATTATTACCTTTGTTGCTGGTTTCCTTGTATCAAACTATTTAATTGATAACCCCAATATTATGCGCAATTTATTATTTGGTATTATCACAGCGGCTACTGCCACTGGAATATCAGCGAGAACCTTTAAAGAAATGAAAATCTTACACACAAAAGAAGTAAAGATAATTCTGGTAGCATCAATATTAGATGAATTAATAAGTATTTTTTGTTTTGGTATAATCTCTGCCCTACTTCTTGACTCTGTATTTAGTATGAGTAAACTCTCGATTTCAATTGTGCAAGTGCTGGCATTTT
>CAITEL010000374.1 GCA_903891375.1 uncultured Neisseriaceae bacterium | reverse complement strand
ATTTTTATTATGTCATTTTGATACATATGCACAAATTCTAGAGGTACTAACTGGCAATTTCGAATGTCATTTGACAGAATCAACGGTACGTAAGTATATACAAAGACATTTATATGAAGAATATGGTGTAATAAATAAAAATGATTTGCGAATTAAATTAATTAAATTGCAAATGTATAAATATCCTCCGCGCAGTTTATGTAAGTCGTTATTTATTAAAATTGCTTAATCCAGCTTTGATATGTGCATCTAACCTGATGTCTACGATTTTTTTCGTATTTTTTTTTGGAACGTTTTACATATTCAGCCTGTGGCCATACTTAGCCTAGCTACTCAATAATAAAACTGGTCAAATTTATTTATAAATAATATTAAGACAATGCTAATTCACACAGTTGATTATATATCTCATTAAAATCAGATTTTGTTTTTGTGTCTTGTTGTAAGAACTCCATAATCTGAGGATACTTTGCAATGGATTCATCAGCAAGAGCATCATTACCTTCTTTATATTCTCCAACACGTAATAGAAATTCAATCTCGTTATATTTAGAGATTAGTTGGCGAATTTTTCGTTCTGCTTGGGCGTGTTCTTTAGAAATAAATAAAGTAGCCACACGGCTTAAACTAGATAAAATATCTATAGCAGGGAAATGACTCCGTTCAACGAGTTCTCTACTTAATATAATATGACCATCAACAATTGATTTAATTTCATCCGCAATGGGATCCTCCGTAATAACATCATTTTGGAGTAGGACTGTGTAAAAAGCAGTAATGGAGCCTACCTCACTGTTACCTGCTCGTTCCATAAGCTTGGGGAACGCCAGAAATACTGATGGTGGGAATCCACCACGAGCAACAGGCTCACCAGCGGATAAACCAATTTCACGTTGTGCACGAGCAAAACGTGTTATTGAGTCAACAAACAAAAGTACACTTTTACCTTGATTTCTAAAATATTCGGCAATAGTCTGCGCCACATAAGCTGATTTCACTTGCTCAACTGGAGGACGATCTGAGGTGGTAACTACGATAATACATTTTTGATAAATTGAAGGATGAATTTCATTTTGAATTAACTCTTGCACTTCTCGTCCACGCTCACCAATTAAGGCTACAATAACAATATCGGCACTGCAATTTCGTAATATCATGCCCATTAATGTGGTCTTTCCCATACCAGCAGCAGCGAAGATAGCTAATCTTTGTCCTACTCCAGAGCTAATAAATAAATCAATGGATTTTACCCCAGTTAAAAATTGTGAATCTATAATTGGTCGTTTTAGTGGATCTGGAACATTTTGTTTGATAGTCATTAAGATACCTGGATCATTATTAATTGTGGGGTCAGCCTCTTCTTCACCGATACTACCGATACAATTTCCCAACCCATCAATTAGACATCCACGCATCCAATCACCGACATTTATGGTAAAATCAGTTGCCAATTTGAATATTTTAGCTGAAGTGGAAATATTATCAATTCCACCAAATGGTAATAAGGTGACTGAATCCTTATATACAGAGATAACTTCTGCTTTTAATTCTATTTTAGCGGTAGTATCAACAATCAAACATAAATCGCCAATCTTAGCATTAGGTAAACTAGCGGTTATAGTTGTGCCAACCGCACTTAAAATAACTCCAGATGTTTTTAATGGCGAAAGGTTATTAATTTGATTTTTTATGTTTAAGAGTTTTAAATCGATTAAATTGGTATATTTATCTATCTCATTTAAAATCATTTTTAACCTCAATCATCATAACGTCTACTTGATCTGCGGTAAGACCGGGAACAGCATGACTTACTAATGATTTTATTTGGTTGGTGTACATATATAACCTTGAACCTTGAGAGTATTTAATAAAAACTGAAGCGGTTGGTTTATCTGGGGTCTCTTGCCAAATGTTAGTATTTAATTCGGGTAAACCAATAGCAGTTTTAATAGAAATAATGCCATCGATATCTGCAAGCATGCTTGATATTTGTTGATTTATTGCGAATTCAAGTCTTGCATGTTCTTCAAGTGGTGATGAGATAAAACCATCTTTCTTAAAAACTTCGCCAAGAGATTGATATTGGTTTCTGGGTGAGCCACTTGTTGACAATATATTTAACGCCTTTAATTCCGAACTATTATTGACCATTACGTTAAAAGTATTATCTTTTTGTTGTACCTTAGTTGCGGTAATATCAGCTTGACCTAATAATAAAATCACCTGATTGGCATTATCTTGTGATACATTATATAATAACGTGTTTTGTTGCTCAAAACACGCAGTTAAGCTAAAACACACAATTAATAAACTAAAATATTTAAGCATATAAAAATTTCACCTTTTGAAGAAAATCAATTAAATTTTGTTGAAATAAAAAATCTAGATACACCAATAAAAAAGACATAGCAGCAACACTTTTTATTGGCATATTAATCACAGTTATATTCAATTGTGGT
>CAITEL010000373.1 GCA_903891375.1 uncultured Neisseriaceae bacterium | reverse complement strand
ATAATGGTTTTATTAAATTACTCTCAGGCTTGGTTGTGGATGTGATTAAATTTAATTATCCAACGGATAAACTCTTATCTAATTTTTTTCGCAATAATAAAAAAATTGGTTCTAATGAGCGAGCATTAATTGCAGAGACTGTCTATGCGATTTTACGTAATTATTACAAATTAACGGCAGTGGTTGAGAATCCAAGAAATCCATTGATGCTCATAGCACTTACTTGGGAGCGTGTTCTAAAAGTTGATACTGACATGGTTCGTAGTATAACTGTTTTAAAAGATGTGAATGCTAGCTGTAGTGCTTTCAAAAATGATATTAAGAGTATTACGGAATTTCCAGATTGGATTATAGAGCTATTAAAACCATCATTTACCGAAGAGCAGGTTATAAGTTTGGCGCAGTACTTTCAAGAGCAAGCACCACTTGATTTAAGAGTTAATATTGTTAAGAAAGATGTAGATAGCGTTTTTTCCATATTAAAAAATGAAGGTTTAAATCCACAGCGAACAGCGTATTCGCCATTTGCTATTCGTTTAATGAATAAATCATTTTTAGCCAAGCATAAACTATTCCTCGATGGAATAATTGAAGTACAAGACGAATCGAGTCAGTTAGCGGGGATGCTTCTTAACCCAAAACGTGGTGAAATGGCGGTTGATTTTTGTGCTGGTAGTGGAGGTAAGACGTTATTATTGGGAATGATGATGCGAAATACTGGGCGGATCTATGCTTTTGATGTGAATGAGAAACGTTTGAACAATATGGCACCACGTTTGGCGCGTTCAGGATTATCCAATGTTTATCCGCAATTAATTTCAAATGAGAATGATGTAAAAGTTAAACGTTTACACGGTAAGGTTGATAAAGTGTTTATTGATGCCCCATGTTCGGGATTAGGAACTCTACGTAGGAACCCTGAATTAAAGTTTAGACAACATCCTGAATCAATTGTTGAGTTAAATGCTATACAATTATCTATTTTGAATTCGGCGAGTAAACTACTTAAAATCGGCGGATTAATGGTATATGCAACGTGCAGTATTTTAAAAGAAGAAAATCAAGATATTGTTAATCAATTTTTGCGATTAAATCATGATTTTATCATTGTGGATGCGAGCAATACATTAAATATGCCAGAGCTTAAACGAGATGATGGTTGTTTAGTTCTATCGCCACATATACATAAAACAGATGGATTTTTTGCGGTATTACTAAAAAAATTGGACATTGTCCCAAAAAAATAGCATGGCATACGTTAATTTAATTATCCTTTAGTATTGTTTGTTACTTGGTTGTTAATTCTATTTTGTTGAGGTGGATTTTTGATACATCAATGGGCGAATCATTAAATTAATATCAGCTCTATCAACCTATAAATCAAAATATTGCATATTTACCATAAAAAAGTGATAAAATAACTATCTCATAATAAAAGTTTATAATGTATGTTTGAGGGCAATATATAATTAATTATAACAGTATAAAACTTAGTGTGGTGATGCCAGTTTATCAAACCAATGAAATGTATTTATGCGAAGCTATTGAGAGTGT
>CAITEL010000372.1 GCA_903891375.1 uncultured Neisseriaceae bacterium | reverse complement strand
TAAAAAGTCTACCACCTTTTAATAATTTATACCCCCCGGTTTAAAATATCTTAGATGATAGACTCCTTTATATTGCAACTAGAGTTGCTTGCTCAATAGAGTGGCAAGTTGTTTATTTTCTATAAACAAAACAACTGCGACTTCTCGCAGTTTTATTATGGAAGTATATGATTTTCATAGGCAAACCTGATTAGGTGTGCTAAACTCTTTACCTCAAACCTTTTATAAAGGGGGAGGATTCTTTTTTCTATTGCCGATTGCGTTACATTAAACTGATATGCTATTTCTTTGTAAGAATAGCCCTTACTCACTAATTCCAATGCTTCTTTTTCTTTGATGGATATGGCACAATACTGAAATAAGATCTTATTCAGTTCTTCTTCAAATTCTGCTTTATCAGGGCCGTATGCCGCATAGCGCATAACTTTACCAAATTTGATACTGCGATTAATTTGTGAACGGCCAATGATTTCAGTAATCCTCCCATTTTCCGAGTGTAACACACCAACCCTGGAAATCAGGGGTACTTCAGAGCCGTTTTTATGTATTTTTTTCAACTCAATCGTAAAACTATATTTTTCCAGATCTACAGTTTTTGATTGAATAAACATCAAAGCTTTATCATTCAATTCGTTCGAAAAAGCAGCAAATTCCGGTGTGGTAATACTTGTGATGATGAGCATATTAATCTCATCATCATGATATCCTAACAATTCTTCCCAACCGCTAGCATAAATCATTTTCTGTAATTTAAAAGAATAGATATAAACGGCTTCTTCTGGAAATTGGGGAATTGCTCTTTTATAAATCAGCGCTTCTTCGCTGTCCAAATTGGCTGGGAGATCAGTAATATGAGCCTTTGAGTATTCTCCATAAGTCATTTTAGAATTCATCAGGGGGTGATTTATATGGTAAAATAACTGAAAATTAATTAAATAAGGATTTTATGCGGAGTGCACAGTCTGCTTTAATCGGTCCTGCCAACTTAGATTCCTATTTCAGAAACTCTGAATCTTTAATTAGTGAAATAGTTTTTTATTATACGGAATAAAGCTTCAAATTATCTGCTCTATTTATTGCTTAGTGTATATCGTTTCTTTAGTGGATAAAAATAATTCGCAAAGCTTGGCCGTGTTTTCTGTCATCATTTCTTCTATATCCTTTTTATTAGCTTCATATCCTGGCCCTCTTGCAAGTAGCGCACTTAATACTTCCCTGCTAGAATGTGGTCTGCTAACCTGTATGGTTTTATCAAGCCATTCATTGTTTTGATAAATGCTAGCTTCGGTTTCAAAAAAAACTGAGTAATAGGCAATTTTTTCGGTGCCTCCACTGCTGGTTTTAGTTTTTTCTACTCTGTCTTGGTTAAAGCCGGCATCATAAGATTTTAATTGTACAATTATACGTGCATTATCTTGCTTTAATAATGCTGCAATGGCGTTTTCGTTATGGTTAAGCAACTGCTGATAGGTTTCCTCAGAAATACTGTCAGCTATTACTGCTTTTATGGGTAATAACTGTCCTATTTGATGCTGTAATGATGTCAAATAATTTTTAGCTATATCTGAAACTACTTTTTCGCGTTTTTTGGTAATAACAAGCCCGGGAGTGTGTGAATTAGCAGCTTCAATCAATAATATAGATTTGGTAGAATCTTTAATAGAAATCTCAGGAGGAACTGTTTTATAACTAATCAAAAGTGGCTTACAACCTAAAAATACTATAAAGGTTACTAATGCCAACCAATGTTTTGTGTTAAGCATATTAGCTAGTTTTGATTGCAATATAATACTCTTTACTAAAGTTGATTTTCTAAACTAGTGTCATTTTTAATAATCGATGTCATCCCCTTACCGGTTATGAAACCCAAAACTGGGCCGCATAGAATAAATGCAATCTTATTGATCATTTTGAAAAAATTATTTAATTCAAGATGAAGAATTGTGGGCAGGAAAGCTACAGATGTAATTACAATAGCTGCCAGCCAACCTGAGAAACAAAATAAGATCCAAAGTTTTGAATTGATGAATTTTTTTTAAAAATAATGATACTGTATGTATCCGCTTAACAATCCACCTACTACAATTAGTAACAAAATAATTGGTTCTGATTTCATTTTTAATAAAGTAACTAAAATTAAAATAAGCACTACTCCTGCAATAAAACCAAGGGTAGTAGAAACTGTCCATTTTGGAACCGAAAAAGTGAATTGCGTTTCCATAAAATAAGTGTTTCACTTAAAGTTTAAAAAAAACTCAAAAAGTCATAATAAATTCAATCAATAATTTTTATATTTTTTCCATCCAATATAGTCTGATATTAAACTGAACACTAGCATTACAAAAACCATATAAATACCAAATCTGGAAGCTGAATTCCATAAAAGGATGGCACCTATTCCCCAACCAATAAAGGCGCAGCATCTAACAATGACTATAATTCTAATATTGCTTTTGGCGTAATGTTTCATAAAGTGATCTAGGAAAATAATGATTGTAAGTTATGGAATATATTTTACATATAATATCGAAATTATGCTATATTTAGTACAGCATTATATGCATTATGAGAAAAGTAATTTTATTTCTATTGGTTCTTGTTGCTTTCAAATCTTCCAAGGTACAGGGAAAATAAAATTATCATCTGTTGGTGTTCTATATTTTATTGGGCTATGTATTCAACATTTACAAAACAGAAAATAATAGTTCTAAAATGTATCTCTATCAATCTAAAAATACAAAGTACCAAAAATTTGTTCCTTCCCCAATACAAAAGGACCTTTGTTTAGTAAAGTGACTATATTGGAAAAAGTAGAAAAGTATTAAATAATGGAGTTACTTAATTTCAATAAAAAGTATACTAAAACTGGCAAACTAGTTGTGTTTCTAGGTTTAGTTTGTATTTCTGGACTTCCCTGGTGGCTCACCAATTATCATAGTTAAAATTGTTGATCAATTAAAGTAACATTACCAAACCTTCATTCTGCTGTATAACATTCTATATAAAAAATAAAACAGAATAATATCTCTCTAACTCCCCAAAACAAAAAAACATTGATAGAACCAAACTTTACGAAAAATTAGAGATGGGTTCGAGTTATCTAAAAAGTCAACTTTTTGATATAAATTTATCGGTAGTTCTCTTTTTTCATAATTTAACTAAAACTGAGATACTCTACTTTACAAATAATTAACTTAACCATGAAAAAACATTTTTATCTAATCCCCACTATTGTTTTTTTTCTTTTAACAGGTTGCAATCAAACTAAAAAAAATAATACAGATACGAATTCTGCCGATATCATTTATTATGACGGTGATATCATTACCATGGAGGGAGACGCCCCAACATATGCTGAATCAATTGCCATAAAAAATGGCAAAATCATATTTATTGGCGCTAAAAAAGAAGCAGAACAGTTTAAAAGTGATAGCACTATTATGACTGACTTGAAAGGGGCTACCTTATTACCAGGTTTTATAGATGGGCACAGTCATCTACTTACTGTTGCTGATGGAACAGTTCAGGCAAACCTTAGCCCT
>CAITEL010000371.1 GCA_903891375.1 uncultured Neisseriaceae bacterium | reverse complement strand
TAAACTGGGGAGATAGATATACAATAAATAATCTAAAAGCATCTCTTCGTAACACAGATCCAATTAGTGAACAATCTGATCTTTTTATCTATTGTACCTAATCATACATCATGCAACAAAATAAAATAACAACTTTTTTTCAAAATTTAAGTCAAGCGCTATTATTACCCATAGTAATAATGCCTGTTGCTGGAATATTTTTTAGAATAGGCGAACCAGATTTATTAAATATAAAAATCCTTACGGTGGCTGGTAATGCAATATTCAGCAATTTACCCATAATATTTGCACTTGGTGTTTCAATCGGATTGTCTTTACACAAAAATACAAATAGCGCCTTATCTGCTGGCATCAGCTATATAATTATGGATGCAATTTTAAAATATATTGACCCAACAATTAATACAGGGATTTTAGGTGGTTTAATTTGTGGTATCTTGGCTGCTACTATTTATAACAATTTTTATAATATAAGCCTACCTGCAATATTTATTTTTTTTAGTGGGAAACGTTTTGTACCAATACTTAGTGGAATCATTAGTGTATTCGTTGGCATAATATTAGGACATATATGGAATCAGGTACAATTCTGCATTAATTTCATTGCACATTGGATACTAAACTCAGGAAGTTTCGGATTATTTCTTTATGGACTCATTAACCGATTTCTAGTATTAACTGGATTACACCATATTCTAAATAATTTAGTTTGGTTTGTTTTTGGTTCGTATACTGATCAGTTTGGTAGTGTGATCCACGGTGATTTGCCAAGATTTATTGCAGGGGATCAGACCGCTGGTAGGTTTATGGCTGGGTTTTTTCCAATTATGATGTTTGGTTTACCTTCCGCATGCTATGCCATGTATAGAAATGCTTTCCACGAAAATAAGAAAGTTGTCGGCGGATTACTCTTATCTATGGCTCTTACTTCATTTTTTACAGGAATAACCGAACCAATCGAATTATCTTTTGTATTTATTGCGCCACGGCTATTTGTTCTACACGCAATATTAACTGGGTTCTCTATGGTTGTAATGTACCTACTTAATGTGCATTTAGGATTCACTTTTTCTGCAGGATTTTTTGATTACTTACTTTTTTATAAAAACTCGACTAATCCCATATACCTAATACCAGTTGGATTAATAACTGGTATTATTTATTTTATAATTTTTAATTATGCAATCCGTAAATATAACTTAACTACCATCGGTAGAGTTAATATACATATACCAAAATCTCCAATTTAGAGCAAGGCCTTAACCACCTCTTCTAAAAATATTTATTAAATTCATCATAGGAAACACCCTCTTTAAAATAATTTGATGTTCCAGTATCTAATACCTGAGTGGTTATCGTTGATATAATGCTTGCAATATAGCGAATATAATTAGAACCAGTGCTAACCCTTGAAATACCCAATGACTTTAACCTATTTAATTCTGGTAATGACGCACTTGATAAAATATTAATCGGTAATTTAGTATATTGTTTGATTTGGGATATTGTTTCAATATTAAATAAATTTGGTATAAATATTCCATCAACTCCAGCATCTTGATAAGCCTGTAGTCGTTTCAAAGTTTCTTCCAATAATTGTTTTTGGGTGTCTTCTAGTTTGGCTAACCAATACGTATCAATTCGCGCATTTACAAAAAACTCTAAGTCTCCATGATCTAATAGTTCCCGAATTGCTAGAATTTTTTTAATTTGTTCAGGTATGGAAACTAATTTGCCATTATTACTATCTTCTAGATTTATGCCAACCGCACCAATATTGATTAATTGCAGAATATTTTCGCAAATTTCTGCAATATTTTTACCCATTCCACTCTCGACATCAACACTAACTGGAATCTTTACCGAGTTAATAATACATTTTACCATCATGAAAAATAAATCTCGAGGAATTTTTTCACCATCTGGAAATCCAAAACATGAAGCTATTCCTGCACTAGTTGTAGCGATAGCTACGGCTCCTGAAGATTCATGGCATTTGGCACTCAATGCATCCCATGCATTTGGCAAAATCAATATAGAATCTTTATAATGTAATTCTTTAAAGTATTTAGCTTTATTTCTTAACTGCAAGTTTTGTGTTGACATATTAAGCACTTTCTATTGTCACTGATTGTTTATTCAATCGATATGACGATTCTGAGTTTATTGGTATACGCTTAGTAAGTCCATAATCAGTGACAGCAAAAAATTGCAAATCCACTACCCCCGTATTTTTTGTTTGATGTTGCAACCAACGTGGAACATGAACAATGTCATTGGCTTTTACCAAAATTATTTTATCTTCAATAATGACTTCGCCAATACCATTGAGAATTAAAAATATAGTTTCATGTGCATGTTGATGATATTCATTATGACAACCAACAGGTATAGTTACCAAACGTGGGTCTAATACATCTGTTGAAAACGGGAGGCGGTGTACTTGGAAATCCAATTTATTATTATCATCTCTATTCGCATATAATACATTTTGATTATACAATGTATTATATGTCAGAGTTGGTATTTCCATAATATTATCAGGTTTTTGTGTTATATATGTTAGTAAGGGATTTATTCGTTGTATTTTAATGTTTTCATAAATTTGAGAAAAGAACTGTTGACGTAAATCTAATACGGTATTCATTGCATATTTACAGCGCTCAAACCAATTATTCTCAGATAGGTATGATAACATTATTTCTTTAATCGTGTTGGCATGTTCGTCATCACACTCGATGTGAATGTCAAAGAATTTCAGTTCATGTGGTTGTATCCCAGCGTTTAATAGACCTGTTCGCAAAATACGGTACATTTTAGATACAATGCCCTCAGTTCCAAGTGAAAGCGCTGCTGAAGATTCAACAATTGAATTATTAAGGCAAAAACATAAAAATTCATCACCGAATTTCTTAGCAAATTCAGTAAATTTTATTTGTTCTGGCGTAATGTGCAAACTATTAATGAGAAATTTCCGAAATATTTCCGCATGTCGGTTATTTATATCATTTTCTCCACTTTCTTCCCATAAGTTTTGGGTTAACATAGAACGATAATAATCATTATCACAATTTGCCATTATTGCAGCTAAAAGGCGTGAAAAATTTTTACTATAGTAGTAATATTGTGTTTCCCAATTGAATTCGGGAAAAATTGAAACTGATTGTGTTGTATTAAACCAGAAAGATACAGAAAAGTTACTTTTTAGAAAAACATC
>CAITEL010000370.1 GCA_903891375.1 uncultured Neisseriaceae bacterium | reverse complement strand
TTTATATTACCTTCACTATCTAAAATAATGGCTCTAAATCCCCAAGGTCCAATAGGTGTCACTGGATCAACCACATTTCCTCCATTCTGAGTCACTTCCATAATCGCATTACTCATCCGTTTATTTACATCAAAATAAATTAATAAATCACTATTATTTGGTGTAAAGTCAAATGCTTGATACAAACAACCAGCAACATCACCGTCCTCATGAGGAAATACCGTCATACTAAACCCGTGTTCTGCTTCTATTTGTAATTTTTTTGCCAATATTGCACTATAGAATTTCGTTGCCCGCTCCAAATTAGCTACAGGTAGATCAAACCATACTATTGTATTTGCCATAATAAAAAACTTTCCTTAAAAATTATTGATTTCTACGGACAACTTAAAATGGAATATCATCTGACTTTAAACTAGATACTTCTGCATTACTTGAACTTATTTCTGGCAATGTATACACAGGGTCATTGTTATAATCATTGCTTGGCGTCTCATCTTCTTTTCTACTTAAGAATTCCAGATTATTTGCATAAACTCGCATTGAAGCTGCAGGTTTGTTTTCTTTATTCATATAGGCACTTACAGATGGAAAGCCCTCAATTAAAACTTTTGTACCTTTTTTAACATAATTCCTAGCTACATCCACCAATTTTCCACCACAACTAATCTCAACCCAATCCGTTTTTGGGTTTTGTTTAGTACCAACACTAACCCCTATAGAAAACGTAACAAATTGACTACCAGATTGATCCGCCCTAACTTCTGGATCTCTACCAACATTTCCAGTTACTATCATTTTTTTCATATTTTAGTTCCTTTTCTCTTAATTTTAAATTACAAATTATATTTTACACTAACCACTTATTTTAACATTATTCTAACAAGCATAGCCAAACATATATGTCATTATCTTTGCAAAATACAGTTTAACAATAAATAAATATAGGCGTAATTCTTTGAAATGGCGTTTTCACAGGTTAAACTATGATAAAATTATGCTAAATCATTAATAAATTTTTTAATTAGGTGTATACGAATTATGCAAGAGCATTATAATCATAAAGAAATCGAAAAAAAGTATCAAAAAAAATGGGATTTAAATAAAACATTTCTCGCAGAAGAAACCAGTCCCAAACAAAAATACTATTGCCTTTCTATGTTACCATATCCATCTGGTAAATTACATATGGGACACGTTAGAAATTATACCATAGGCGATGTATTAGCTAGATTCCATCGATTTAATAATTATAATGTGATGCAACCTATCGGCTGGGATTCCTTTGGATTACCAGCGGAAAATGCAGCATTACAAAATCAAGTAGCCCCAGCAAAGTGGACATATGAAAATATTGATTATATGCGTTGGCAGCTAAAGAGCTTAGGGTTATCTATTGATTGGTCACGTGAATTTGCTACTTGTTCTCCAGAATATTATCATTGGCAACAGTGGATATTTGTACAATTATATAAAAAAGGTATAATTTACCGTAAGAACGGCGTTGTAAACTGGGACCCAATAGATCAAACAGTTCTAGCAAACGAACAAGTAATTGATGGCAAAGGGTGGCGCTCTGGAGCGGATGTAATCAAAAAAGAAATCCCAATGTACTATTTTAAAATAACACAATACGCAGAAGAATTATTAACGAATCTAGATATTCTCGATGGCTGGCCAGACCAAGTTAAAACCATGCAAAAAAACTGGATTGGCAAATCAACTGGTTTAGAGATCTCATTTCCACATCTTGAATCTGGTGAAAACCTCACAGTATTTACAACACGTCCTGATACTCTAATGGGAGTTACATTTATAGCTATTGCATCTGAGCATAAATTAGTACAATTAGCTTGCCAAATAAAACCAGAACTAATCAACATAATTAAAGAATATCGGCAAGGTGGTGTATCTGAAGCAGAATTATCAACACAACAAAAAAAAGGCGTGTTCAGTGGACTGTCTGTAAAACATCCGATAACAAATGCTATGATCCCTGTTTGGATAGCCAACTACGTATTAGCCAACTATGGTACTGGCGCAGTAATGGGAGTTCCTGCACATTGTCAACGTGATTTTGAATTTGCTAAAATATACAACCTTGAGATTAAAATTGTAATTCAAGAAACTAGCGGTGACAGCTTAGAACTCACGCACGCAATTGCAGAAGACATAAATCAAAAAAATATTTTGATTAATTCTGGCGAGTTTAATGGCTTAAATTACGATGCTGTATTTCAAAAGATAAGCTCTATTCTCACAAAAAATAATCTTGGGCAAGAAAAAACAAACTACCGTCTACGTGATTGGGGGATTTCTCGCCAACGTTATTGGGGTTGTCCAATTCCTATAATACATTGCGAAATTTGTGGTGATCTTCCAGTACCAGAAAATCAACTCCCCATTAAACTACCAGAAGATATGATTCCTGATGGTAGTGGCTCACCGTTAGCCAAATCATCTGAATTTTATAACACAACATGTCCTCAATGTCATGGTAAAGCACGTCGTGAAACAGATACTATGGATACATTTGTCGATTCAAGTTGGTATTATGCTCGGTATACTTCTTATAATTGTAATATTTCGCCATTAGATCAACGTGTTAACTATTGGGCACCTGTAGACCAGTATATCGGCGGGATTGAGCATGCAATTCTTCATTTACTTTATGCAAGATTTTTCCATAAATGCCTTCGTGATCTAAATTTGGTAACATCTAATGAACCATTCAAGAACCTTTTGACTCAAGGAATGGTTCTTGCAGAAACATTCTATCGAAAAGATACTGAGGGCAGAAAAACATGGTTTAATCCAACAGACGTTACATGCACTATAGATGAAAAAGGTAAAATCACTCGTGCGACCTACAAAAAAGATGGTAAAGACGTTATGATTGGTGGGATGGAAAAAATGTCTAAATCCAAGAACAATGGCGTTGACCCTCAATTTATTGTAGAAAAATACGGAGCAGATACTGCAAGATTATTTGTAATGTTTGCAGCTCCGCCTGAACTATCTCTCGAATGGTCAGATAATGGTTTGGAGGGCGCACACCGTTTTACCAAGAAACTATGGCGTATTGTTTTCGAACATCAACAAAAAGGTGTTACCAACAAATACACCAGAGGTAATCTAACCCCTGAGCAATCAAAACTACGCACACAACTTCATCAAACAATTGTAAAGGTAACTAATGATATTTCTATAAAAAAACAATTTAACACAGCCATAGCCAGTGTAATGGAGTTACTCAACAATTATGCCAAAGTAGCTTTTATCGATGATATTTCAAAACAATTTGCTCAAGAATTATTGGAAACTGTCGTATTGATTCTTTCTCCAATAATTCCACATATTACAGAAGAATTATGGCAAATTTTACGACCAAGCACTGATATTAATAATCAGATATGGCCAATAGCAGACGAATCTGCTCTTGAATCCAACGAAGCTGAAGTTATTATTCAAGTTAATGGTAAACTGAGAGGTAAAATTATGATAGAAAAAAACTTATCAAAAGAACAAATTGAAGAAATAGCCACAAAAAATCCCAATGTTCAAAAATTTATAACAGGAAATACTATAAAAAAAGTTATCATAGTTCCTAATAAATTAATTAACATTGTCATTTAGCTAAACAATTCGGAAAAATCTATAGCTAATTGCAACCACATTAATTAGTCATCATAAACTTGATTACGGTTACAGATACTTAGTATGTAGTTATTACGCTATACTCTCACAAACAAATTCAAGATCCAAGAAGGACGTTAAGCGACGCCTCACCTACAACTAATAAGTAAGGCTCTTGGCAACCAAACATGGAACTTGAATCTGTTTGAATATCTAACTAATTTATAAACATGAAGTCACAGCATGCAAAAAATTGTTTCATATGGAACATTAGAATTAGAATCTGTTCCATTAGCGATTTTATTTAATCTTTTGCAAAACCTTACTAATAACATCAAATTTAAATCCTCTATATTGTAAAAACCTAACACCTCTTGCAATTAATTTTTGATCCAATTTATCTGACTCATCCCCAAATCTGTTTTGCCACAATTGATACGCAATCTCAACTTCATTTATACTCCTATCAAGAATTAATTCATTAATTAATTCTCGGTCACCACTTTTTGCATATAATTAATTTTTTATTTTTA
>CAITEL010000369.1 GCA_903891375.1 uncultured Neisseriaceae bacterium | reverse complement strand
TTTGGTGAGATTAAATTAGATTACTTCGGTCAAAAAACCATATTTCACCCCAAAATTCAAACTGTGAAAGATGATGTATTATTACCCGAATCATTTTGTGCAATTTATTCTACAGTATCTGGATTATCACAAAAACAAATTATAAAAATTGTGGATGAGGCATTAAAATTACTCAATGTACCAGAGATTTTACCGCAGACTTTTTTAACGCAGAACACATATCTAAGTTTCAATGATGCTGTGAGAGTGTTACATCAATTAACCCCACAACAATTTGCAGATAAATTACATATTAAAGCTTTAGAACGTCTTAAAATTGATGAATTATTGGCACAACAATTAATTATGTTGGATATTTATCAGTATAAGCATAAAAATAAAGCTATAAAATTAAAAAATAATCATACACTTACCCATAAATTAATAGAACAACTACCTTTTAAATTGACGACTGCACAACAAAAAGTGCTTAAAGAAATATATCTTGACCTTAATAAAAACACTCAAATGAATCGATTATTACAAGGTGATGTAGGTAGTGGTAAAACCATTGTGGCAACATTAAGTATGCTTGTGGCTATTGAAAATGGGTTTCAAGCATGCATCGTTGCACCAACAGAGATTTTGGCAGAACAACACTACAATAAAATTTGTGAATTATTACATGATTTTTCTATTAATATTATTTGGTTGGCTGGTAGTTTATCTGCCAAAGAAAAAAAACAGGTATATGAAAGGATAGCAAACGGAGATGGGCAAATAATTATAGGTACACATGCAGTATTTCAAGAGCAAGTAAAGTTTAAAAATTTGGCAGTAGTTGTAGTTGATGAGCAACATCGTTTTGGGGTTAAGCAGAGATTAACATTGCAAGACAAAGGTGTAAACCCACACCATTTAATGATGTCGGCAACACCGATTCCTCGATCATTAGCTATGAGTTATTATGCCGACTTAGATGTATCGGTTATTGATGAATTACCCGTAGGGCGAAAACCCATAAAAACTATTTTAATAAATAATCAGCGCAAGAGTGAGGTTTTATTTTTTGTTAATGCACAAACTAGTAAAGGGAGGCAAGTATATTGGGTTTGCCCTTTGATTGAGGAATCAGAAAAATTAAACTTAGAAAACGCAGAGAATTTATTTGCATTTTTACAGTCAAAATTACCTAAACTAAATATAGGTTTAATCCATGGTAAATTAAAAACTATAGAAAAAGCAGATGTAATGGCAAAATTTAAAACTGGTGAAATTCAATTGTTAGTGGCAACTAGTGTAATCGAAGTTGGGGTTGATGTACCAAATGCAAGCATAATGATAATTGAACATAGTGAACGTATGGGCTTATCTTCATTGCACCAATTACGTGGGCGAGTTGGGCGTGGTAGTGTCGAGAGTACTTGTATTTTATTATATCATAATCCATTAAGTGATGTGGCCAAAAAACGTTTAAAAGCAATTTATGAAAATAACGATGGTTTTAAAATTGCGCATGAAGATCTATTGATTCGTGGGCCAGGGGAAATATTAGGCGACAGACAAAGTGGGGTACCATTACTCAAATTTGCCAATTTAGAGGTGGATTTGCATTTAATACCACAAGCTAAAGAATTAGCAAGACACTTGGTAACGCATAATCCAGAATCAGCAAAATTACATGCCCAGCTGTGGTTTAATGCGCAAGAATTTTACCTAAAAACCTAAGATATATAATTATACTGCTATGCAATATAGTATAATTACTTACTATATCCATGCAAATTAATGATAACTAAGGGGACACCATGTTAAATAAGAACTTTATTGGTAGCGTATTTATGATTTCAGGCTGTGCTATGGGGGCTGGATGTTTAGCGATGCCAATGTTAGCCGCTGGGCCTAATTTTATTTTTTCAGCAATATTTTTAATTTTAACGGCGATATTTTCTTATTTTTTAGCAAGCGTCTCCTTAGAAATATTTCTAGTATATAAAAATAATACCAATACATCAACCATCGTTAAAAATAATTTTGGCCATATTGGTGTTGTTGTGTCAGGGGTAATTAATGGTGCATTAATGTATGCGTTGTTATCGGTGTATATGACTGGTGGTGCTGACTTATTAAATAAAACGGTATTTCCTATTATCAGTCTTCACTCATCTGACCAAGTATCCTTATTGATTTTTTTAGCGATTTTTCTCCCAATCTTTTTTAAAGGTGCACATTTAATTGTAAAATCTAATACAGTAGTTTTTTATATTAAATTGATTACTTTTATTATTGTGGTTATATCGGGTTTAGCCTTTTTATCTAAAAATTTAGATCAATTCATTTGGGAACAATTACGTTATATTCCACGAGCGTTACCTATTTTTTTAGGAGCATTATGGTTTCATTTTATAATACCTGTTATTGCTCGCCTAAACAATTATGAACGCAAAAAATGTCGCAATGTATTTGCCGTTGGTCTTATACTACCAGTAATATTGTATATATTATGGATTGGTATAATGTTAAGTTTAATTCCAAGAGACGGTAGCGGCAATACTTTTTATAGCTTATTACATCAAAATGGTTCTGTAGGTACTATGATTAATTACGCTATGACAACTAATCAAAACTTACCCAATATCATGAGGTTTTCTTTAAATTTATTCTCCAACATTGCGTTATTAACCTCATTTTTAACTGTTGGTTTGTCTACTTATGATTATATTCGTGATGCGTTTAAAATACAACAAACTAGGCGTGGCATTTTAAGAAATCTAACGTTAACTATGTTGCCTCCAGCATTTTTTGCTTTATTCTTCCCAAATGGTTTTGTGTTTATTTTACAGCAAGCCATCATATTATTAATGTTAACCAATATAATTGTGTTGAGCTGTAGCTTAAAAGAATATGTTAGATTAGAAAACAAACCTGGTAAATGGTTAATTTATCTTTTGCTTGCTATATTATCTGTATTAATTGCTTTACAGTTACTGGATAACTTTAATTTATTGCCATCTTACGGTGTGTCCTGACTATATATATTATGCTAAATCTTTCACTAAATAAAGAAGTCAGAAGACTATACCAACCTAAAAAGCCAGAGATTAAACTCTGGCTACAAAAGTCATTAATTAAGGCTTATCAAAATATTCATATAGAAATACATATAATTTCACTTAAAAATTCACAAAAATTAAATTTGGAGTATCGAGGTAAAGATTATCCAACTAATGTTATTTCGTTAGAATATAAAGATTCACGGGATAACTTTAATATGTTATATGGAGAGTTATTTTTATGTGATGATGTGATTGTTAAAGAGTCAAATGTGCAACAAAAAAGTATAATAGAGCATTATGCTCATATGGTGATACATGGACTATTGCATTTACAGGGTTTAGACCATCAGAATGAAACTGATGCTACTAAAATGGAAAATATTGAAATAAAAATTATGCATGAATTAGGTTTTAATAATCCATACGATGTTGAGGAATAAACACATGAAAGAATGGTTGAAAAGTATATTTGCAACAGAACCACAAACTAAAAAAGATGTGATAGAAATGTTGCATAATGCGGTTTTAAGAAAAATTATTGATAATGATTGTCTGCCTATGCTTGAGGCTTTAGTTCATATTGATGATTTAAAAGCGTTAGATGTTCTGATACCAAGACACCAGATGGATGTATTAGATATTAATGATTCTATAGAAAATATAATTGATAAAGTAATAGCTACGGGACATTCGCGCTTCCCTGTTATCAATGGACAAATCAGTGAAATTTTGGGAATCTTTCATAGTAAAGATTTAGTTCAATACTATAAAGACCCAAAAGAATTTGATTTAAAAGATCATTTACGAAAAGCCTATTTTGTACCAGAACTAAAACATTTAGATAGTTTGATGTATGAAATGCGCTTGCATCATTCACATTTAGTTATAGTTGTGGATGAATTTACTAATGTTGTTGGGCTCATTACTTTAGAGATGATTATAGAGCAAATTATTGGGGATATTGAGGATGAATATGATTCTGTCGAAGGGGAACGGCGATTCACTGAAATAAAAAAAGGTTATTTTCGGGTAAAGGGTTTTTGCAAATTAACTGAATTAAGTCGAGAGTTTGGTATACAGTTTCGAGATAAAACTGTCGAGACTATTAGTGGGTTCATCGTTAAATTTTTAGGCAGAATCCCTGTGAATGGTGAGATTATCCAAATTAGTCATTACAATATAGAAATTATTAGTGCCGACCAACGTAAAATCAATATACTTTTAATTAATAAAATCTAAGGGGAATCAATTGACGACACGCTTTATACAGAATATTAAAAATAATAATTCATTTTTGGCTTTTTTAATACTATTGATTGCGGGTGGGTGTAGTGTATTTGCATTTGCACCACATAATATCACGATTATGATAATTATTTCGATTTTGTTATTGCTTTTTGTAATTAATAACTTGAATGCTACGACATCTAAAAAGACTGTTTTCTTCTCTGGCTATCTTTATGGTTTAATATATTTTGCCACACAATTGTATTGGGCATTTTATTCGTTATATAAGGTGATTGATACAGGTTTAATTATTGCTTTGATTGGCTTTATTGCATTTGTGGGCTTTATTTCTATTTATATGGCAATAATAACTTTGGTTTATTGTAAATTAAAATCGAGAATTAATCTAGTTAATTTAGTGTTTTTATTTCCGAGTATTTGGGTTTTATCTGAATGGCTTAGAAGTTGGATTTTAACTGGCTTTCCTTGGTGTGAAATTGGTTATACTATGGTGAATTTACCAATTTTTAAGGGGGTATATCCATTATTTGGGAGCTATGCGGTATCATGGTTAGCTTTAAGTTTAATTGGTGGGTTATTTTTAATAATTAACGCTAAACTGACGTGTAAGCCATTAAATAAGAACTCATTACGGCTAGTATTATTCTATTTTTTAGTTGTATTACTTAGTTGTAGTTTTATTTCTGATATTAATTACACCAAAGCATATGGTAAAAAAATAAGCGTAGCTTTGATTCAAGGCAATATTGCCCAGAGTTTTAAATGGAATACTAATGATTTTTTATCGATTTATCAACAAGAAATAGCTAAGGCAAGGGCTGATTTGATTGTTATTCCTGAGACGGCTATTTCCACCTATAGTGAGGATTTACCAGCTGGGTATTTAGATAATTTAACCCGACTTGCAGAATCAAATGGTGCAAATCTAATTATAGGTATTCCTAAAATTATTGATAAAAACAATAATTATGTAAATGCTGCAATGTTGTTAACAAACCCTAAGCACCCATACTATGCCAAATATCATTTAGTTCCTTATGGTGAGTATATTCCTGCTAAATGGTTGTTAGGTAAAATGTATTCGATTATCTCTTTACCAATGGTGGGGTTTTCAGCTGGCGAAAAAGACCAATTGCCATTGGTGGTGGGCAATCAAAAATTAGCGTTCAATATTTGTTATGAGAATGGCTTTAATACCGAACTAATCAAAAGCACACGTGACGCAACCATCATGGCTAATTTAAGTGATATGATATGGTATGGTGATACTAGTGCAAAAGACGAACATTTACAGATATCGCAAGCAAGAGCATTAGAAAATCAGCGTTATTTTATTCAAGATACGAATACTGGCCTCACTGCGATTATTCGTCCAGATGGCGTTATTCAATCACAATTACCACCTTTTGTACGGGAAACCTTAATAGATGAAGTGCAAGGGCTTTATGGCACGACCCCATTCGAAAAATACGGCAATTACCCAATAATTATGCTGTGTGTTTTAATGATTATTCTGGGGTATGTTATTAAAAAAAGATATGGGGTAAATTGATATGAAAAAAAAGATTTTAGTATTGTATACTGGTGGTACTGTTGGCATGGATTATACTGAAAATGGATTAATGGTTGTACCTGGATTATTTCCATCACAAATTAAATCCTTAGCCCCGATAACTAATGTTGAGTTAGAATTAATTGAATATGCAGATTTAATTGATTCATCTGATATTAATTTATCGCATTGGGTGCAAATTATACAAGATATAACGACTAATCATGATAAATATGATGGTTTTGTTATAATTCATGGTACGGATACCATGGCATATACTGCGAGTATGTTATCTTTTGCGTTAATTGGTTTAAAAAAACCCGTTATTTTAACTGGTGCGCAGTTACCGTTAGTGCATAGAAGAAGTGATGGTTGGAGCAATATAATTGACGCAATTTATTCGGCAATGCAGGAAGAATTTTATGAAGTAGCCATTGCCTTTAATCATAAGCTATTTAGAGGTTGTCGGGCGCAAAAAGTTAGCACTAATAAATTTATTGGTTTTGATTCGGTGGATGAAGAACCGTTAGCTGAATTTGGAATTGATATATTGTGGCACAAAAGACGGTGGTTAAAATTAGCTGATAGGATTTTTGCACCAGTTATACCACTTGATATAAACATATTATGTTTAAGTTTACGCCCTGGTTATACTACGGATTTTATTGCACAAACATTAAATAACACGAATGCAAAGGCCGTAGTGCTTGAGATGTACGGTAGTGGTACGATACCATTGTCACATAAAGTGTTGGTTGACGCTATCAAAAATGCAACGCAAAGAGGTGTGTTGGTGCTGGGTATTACGCAAGTAATAGAGGGGAGAGTGGCTAATGAATACGCAAATAGTAGGCTAGATAGCTTAGGGGTTATTAGTGGTTACGATATGACGCCAGAGGCAGCCTTGGCTAAGCTATGGGTTTTATTTTCAATGAATCTAACTAATGCACAAATTAAATCAGTTTTAGATATGAGTATGGTAGGCGAATTAACTAAGGTAATTTAAGTATATCTGGTGGTTAGTTTATTTAGGAGAGATGGCGCCTCAAGTAGGATTCGAACCTACGACCTGCGGATTAACAGTCCGTCGCTCTAACCGACTGAGCTATTGAGGCGTTGTTTTCTTTGCTAGAGGAACGTATTATATAATAGAGTTTTGTTCCACGTCAAGTATTTTTCTAAAAAAAATATAAA
>CAITEL010000368.1 GCA_903891375.1 uncultured Neisseriaceae bacterium | reverse complement strand
CTTGGCAAAAAAGAATTATTTAAAGACCAATGGATTTACAATAGCCCATGGGATTGGCAGGAATATCCAATTATTCGCCTAGATTTTAATGTTGCTATGAGTACTAATTTAGAATTTTATATTAAAAACGCACTTAAAAGAATTGCTAAAACATATGCGGTTTTCAACGAAATTGATTTTACGGCTCAACCTTATGATATATATTTTGAAAACTTAATTATTGCATTAGAAGAAAAATATAACAAACAAGTGGTAATTTTAATTGATGAGTACGATAAACCAATCCTAGATGTTATTGATAATATTGAGGAAGCTAAAGCCAAACGTGATATCCTTAAAGGATTTTATGGCGTTATAAAAGGTGTTGACGCCCAAGTACGTTTTGTATTCTTAACTGGGGTTACACGTTTTAGTAAGGTGGGGGTATTTAGTGGTTTAAACAACCTAAATGATATTACATTAAATAGTAAATTTGCTACCGTCTGTGGTATTACACAGGAAGAACTAGAACTTTATTGTAAGGATTATATCGAACTGTTAGCCAATAAAGAACAGATAACGTATAATGAGTGTTTGACTAAAATAAAATACTGGTATAATGGCTTTTGTTTTAGCGAGGATGGTAATACCGTTTATAGTCCATTTTCCACATTTTTACTTTTTGAAAACCAAAAATTTGCTAATTATTGGTTTAGTAGTGGCAATCCATCTTTTTTAATTAAACTACTAATGAAAAACCAATATTATTTACCCGACTTACATGGCACCAGCGTTGACCCTATTTTTTTTGATTCATTTGATATTGATAAAATTAATTTAAAAGTATTACTCCTACAAGCTGGATATCTAACCATATCCAAAACGCAAGTCATCAAATCTTTACAAGATAGCCAACGAAACATTGGCTTAGCACCACCTAATTATGAAATATCCCTGAGTTTAAATGCATATATTATACAATATATTTATGGCAGTGACTCAGTTGCCTTAAGAATTAATCAAATGTTTATCGAAAGTATCACTTCAGATAATATTAATAGCTTAGCGAATATCATTACCAGTTTATTTGCAAGTATCCCATACTATTGGTATACCAATAATGCTATACAAGAATACGAAGGATTTTACTGTTCAGTATTTTACGCATTTCTAGTTGGTTCTGGTTATAACGTAATTGCTGAAGATACCACCAATCATGGACGAATCGACCTTACTCTAATACTACAAAATCGTGTTTATATTTTTGAATTAAAAACCACTAATAAAAATAAATCAAAATTTAGTTATGCCGAAAATAACAATACAGCACTAGAGCAAATTATATATAAAAATTATGCAGAAAAATATCAAGGTAAATATGATAAAATTTATCTTATTGGTGCTGAATTTTCGGAAACTGACCGTAATATAAGCGACTTTGCATACAAAATTATCGAATAATTGCATCTATTTAAAAATCAAAAACCTCGCGGCAAGTAGCGAGGTATGTTTAGAGCAAAAACTTTTACAGAGCAAGGGCTCTGGATACTAGCCTTCGCTGGTATGACAGTGTCGTAGCAAGCCGCGAGGAATTATACGCAAAGAGATTAAATTATAGGTGTAACTATCTCACAGTTTATAGGGGGTCGTCAAGACACCTAAACACATAAAAAGCCAAGTGCTAAAAATAATGAAAAATTCATGTTAATGGCTGTTGAAAGTATGTCTTCGTGGTAAATCACAATCCGTGGAACAATTAATGCAAGAGCTATGTAATGGTAAATAATTTTCAATATCAGATAAATCTGAGGTTTGGGCTTAGATAACCAAAAAGATGACATGCTACACTTATCAAATAAATGTTATAATAGCTACTTAGATAACAATTTAAAGCTTCTGATATTATGCAACAAGAATTAAAACCCCTACCAATTAGTAGCTCTGATATTACAACTATATTAACTAATAACTTTCTTTATATTGATAAAACAAAATTTGTTTATGACATGATAAAAGTGCCAAGCAAATATTTTCTATCACGTCCACGTAGATTTGGTAAAAGCACACTACTATCCACTTTAAATGAAGTATTTCTTGGCAAAAAAGAATTATTTAAAGACCAATGGATTTACAATAGCCCATGGGATTGGCAGGAATATCCAATTATTCGCCTAGATTTTAATGTTGCTATGGATGTTGACTTAAAATTTTATATTAAAGATGCCCTAAAAACAATCGCTATTAATTATGGCGTATTTAATGAAAAACAATATTTAGAAGAACCACACACTGTATATTTTAAAAATCTCATCCTTCAACTATATGCAAAATATAATAACTGCCAAGTGGTAATTTTAATTGATGAATACGATAAACCAATCCTAGATGTTATTGATAATATTGAGGAAGCTAAAGCCAAACGTGATATCCTTAAAGGATTTTATGGCGTTATAAAAGGTGTTGACGCCCAAGTACGTTTTGTATT
>CAITEL010000367.1 GCA_903891375.1 uncultured Neisseriaceae bacterium | reverse complement strand
CTATTCGCAGACCACAATGGGACGGGAAACCCATTATTAATGTTTTTATCCCGTCGTGGGCAACTCCAATTTTATGATATATTTCAATCAAATACAAATTACAATGTAGCAATTAGTGCTAATACAGGTTCAGGTAAGTCATTTTTGATGAATGAAATAGTTGTTTCATATCGAGCTATTGATGCAAAAGTTAGTATTATTGACGTAGGGCGTTCATATAAAAATACATGTGAAGTGTTAGATGGTCAATATGTCGAGTTTACTGCTGAAGCAGGGATTTGTATTAATCCATTTTCATTTGTACAATGTAAGGTAATACCAGAAGGTATTGATCCTAGTTCTCTAACTAAAGAGCAATTAGCACAATTTCCAGACTATGATTTTAAAAAACTAGATAAGCAGGAAATGTTAGCTATAAAAGATTTAGACGATCAAATTACAATGTTAAAAGAAATATTTTTAGTCTCTGCTGGTATAGATAAAAACGATTCCAACTATGCACTATTTGCCAGCTATTTTGAACAGGCGATTATTAGTTCATTAAGAAAACATCAAAACAACTCAACGTACACTACCGTATTTGAAGAACTATTGGAAGAGTCTAAGAATGATAATAAAGGCTTAATTAAGGATTTGGCAAATGCAATTAAATCATACACAAAACATGGGATTTTTGGGAAATATTTTGAGGGTAAATCAAATCTAAATCTTAATAATGAGTTAATCGTTTTAGAATTGGAAGAATTACAAGCCAAAGGCAATTTAAAATTTATTGTTTTATTGATTTTAATGTTGAAAATTACTCAAGATATGTATTTATCTGATAGAAGTCAAAAGAAGCTTTGCATTATCGATGAAGCTTGGGACTTAATGTCAGGTGGCAATACTGGTCAATTTATTGAAACAGGATATAGACGTGCTAGAAAATATAACGGTGCTTTTATAACAATCACACAACGTGTTGATGATTATTCTGTAAATCCTACAACACAAGCTTGTTATAGTAGTTCGGCGTGGAAGATAATGCTTATGCAGAACGCTCCAACCACAGTTAAACTTGAAGATTATATGGTAAAGCTCATTGCTAGTTTGAAAACTGAAAAGGGAGTATTCTCTGATTTATTAATACAAAGCGTAGATAATAAAATAGAAACGCTATGTAGGTTTATGGTTGATGATTTTACACAGTTTCTATACTCAACTACCCCTGATGATATTTCATTAATAAAAACAGTTAAACAACAAGAAAAATATGCAAATGTCGTTGATGTTCTTGAGCGTGTGGTAACAATTATTAATACATACATATCCAAATACAATAGACCGAGAAGAAATATCTCTACAGAGCTTTTACAACAAATAAAAAGGAATGGTTATTCTAGTTTTATTCAATTATTAGAAATATAATTAAAATACTACACATAGCCTTAATGTGGAACATAGGCTATGTAGCCTATAAAAAATGAATTAATAATTCAGGTAATAATAATTTTAAGAAAAGGTATTAAGTATGAAAAAAATAATCAGTGGAGCTTGTTTATTACTGGTTTCAAGTTATTTGTTTGCGGGTGTGATTGATATATCAAAAGAACAAAATTTGACAAATAGTCAAGAATCAACGCTAAATGAAGTTAAACCATATATAATTTCAAAAGGTTCAGTTTTTACAGTTGACAATTTAAGAACTATAAAACTCAAGTCTGGTAAAGAGAGTCTGATGACAATTGGAAGTATTAATAGTAATCAATTTAGTGGCGATTATAAGCATAATTTAAAGAATTGTACTTTTGTTGCAGGTGGTGTTTATGGTGATAAGTTTTGGTATCCAATTAAAATGATGTGTCAGTACAGAGCATTAAATGTAAATATGTATTTTACTGAGCAAGTTACCACGTTGTCCCATAATGAGAATACGTTAAACATTAAATTAAACATAGATCTACCTGTGCATGGTTTTATTATAGCAACACAAAATGGAGAGTTAGGACAAGATAGGTTTCCCCTTGATGATACAAAATTTAAATAAATATAGGAGTAATCATGACTGAAATATATAAATATGTCATTCAAGCAATAATAACGGTGATTATAGTTTTAATTGGTATGATTATAATGCGACATAATCAGCCACCATCAATAGTTAAAATTGATTTAGTGGCAATAACTACACATTATACTGAAATAATGACAAAAAATACTATTAATGGTTCTAATTCAGATGAAGCAAAAAAGATTTCAGAAACAATAAAAAATAACCTAGAGCCAGTAATAAGTGATTATGCGAAGAGCCATAATGTAGTGGTTATTCAAGCTCAGGCTTTAATAGATAGTCGAACACCTGATATCACCGACTATGTTATACAACGATTAGATAAAAAATTAAGATGAATATAAATGGCGGTATAAAGTTTTTTGCTGTTAGAACATGTCTTGATATACCAGCAGGTGAGAGTATGATATTAAATAATTTTGATTTACGTCTGACTAAGCCAGAAAATAAAATATTTTTAGAGTTCTGCAATGCAAACCCAAGGATTAGGGATCAGATATATAGAAATTCATATTCGATGGGTAGAATTGATTATTTTCATAGTCAACTTCCATTAGTCACATTTAGAAAAGAATTTGAACCACCTAATATATCTGCTGAGGTAATTAAAGAAAGCGGTAACGAATTTAAAAAATTACTTAAGCTATTAAGAAAATTGGCTGAACATACATATTATTGGCGTGATTATTTGATTGATGAAGTACATATTAAAGCACAAATAAAGCACTATAGAATAAAGTAAGGTTAAAAATATTATAATCGTAATGAGTGGTGAACATAGATAGTAATATGCATTATACATATAAAGAGGTCAACATGGATATAAATAAAACAAATATTGTAAAGTTTCTGCTGGTTATTTTTCTGGGGTGGAGTATTATTTTAGGTGTATATATTACTTCAAAACATTACCAAATACAGATTAATGTTAGTGACTCAATGTATAAAAAAATTTGGGTTACTCATGTAGGAAATACAGATGTAAAACGTGGGGATTTTGTGGTAGTTAAATTTCATGATTATAGAATGAAAAATTCAACCGATTATGAGTTAGTAGTTAAGCAAATAGGTGGAGTTGGTGGTGATAATATTATAGTGAGAGATTGGGTAGGGTATGCCGAAGGTGTAGAAAAACCCAATAAAACTACTTGGATGTATGTTTTACCAGAAGGTGCATACCCAACATATGATACGTTGTCAGGATATCACTTTACTCCTCTAACCACTAAAAATATGATTATTCCGATGGGGTACTATTTTTTACATGGACAGCATCATCCGTCATTTGATTCAAGATACAAAGAATTTGGATTAATTAATAAAAATCAAATTTTAGGTAAAGCATACCCACTTTTTTAAGAAAGTTGTTGCACATGCAATTATGTTTGCGATATTTAGCATTATGTTTAGGACTAATAATGTCAACTTATGTGGTAGCTGAACAACCAGTTGCCCAAGGCTGGTATTTTTATGATGATCCAAAGCTACAAGAAATTAAAAAAGTTGATGAGTCACCTGTATATAAGAGCTATCGTGAATTTAATCAAGCACTAAAAGAACAGTTCGAGGAGATTCAGGATAAGGCAATTTATAATCCTACTCCTGAGAATATTAAGGCATATAACGTAGCATTACGTATGATATCAAATAACGCTGTAAAATTTGGTTTATTATCAGTAACACAAAATTGGCAAGATCCTAATGCAGGTATTAGTGTATCAGCACCAAATGGAGCTGGATTACAACATGACTTAGATAACGAACGCAAACAAATAGGTGAAATAATTAAAAGGTATGCTGTATTTTATTTCATCAGTAAAAATTGTAAATACTGTAGTGTTGAAGCAAATGAATTAAAGCGTATGGAATATACGTATAATATTTCAGTGAGGGTTATTTCAATGGATGGTAGTAATTTACAGCAATATCCATCCCCTACTCCAGATAAAGGAATAAGTCAAAAGTTAGGGGTTAAAGAACCAGGTGAAATTTTAGTATTTGATAGTAGTAATAATCAAACAACGGTACTTGGTTATGGATATATTCATTTTGACCAATTAGTCCAAAGGATACAAACGTTATTTATAACTGGTACAGCTAATTGGAATCAATATATGAATCAACCACAACCAGTTTTATTAAATCGGAATGAGGCAACGAAGTGAGAAAAACAGTTATTGGGTTAATTGGAGCGGTAGCAATTGGAATCATTGCATGTGCAACTATAGTTATTCCAAATAATAGTAATGAAAAGAGCACAACACAATCTGTTACTAAGTGGAAAAAACAAGCCCCACAATTATTTGACAATACAGGATATAGTAAATTAATTGAATCAGATGTTGTAAATAAAAATGTTGTTAATGAGTCACAGATATATATTGGTAAAGTTACTAATCCATTTGGAATTAGAGACGATGTATTAGACTTTATTATTAATTATTTTCCCAATAATGAATCTGCCACTTATGCTGCAATTAGAATGGAGCAAACCCAAGTGAGGATTTATTATGCTAAAACTGATAAAGAAGCCGTTCAAATTTCAAATAATGGAGAGATTGCAATTTGGTGTTTAGCTAACAATGTCGGGTTTAGCAAGGCTGAAGAATACATTAATAACAAGGATAAAACTAGTTTAGATACTGTAGAAGGTAAAAACATAGATACTGAAATTAGAAGAAAATTAGGTTGGAAGATATTGGGAAACCACCTATCTAAGGTGCAAATGGACGCAATTTGTGAAAAAGGAGGGTATTAATGCGTAAATTTATAATAGTATTTCTAATCTTTATATTCAAGATTTCCTGTGCCACAAACAGTGCAAAATTACACTTATTGCACATAAATGGGTTAAATACTACAAATCAAATTGCCATTATTCATAAAGATAAATATATTTCTGTTGCAAAAGTTAGTCCAAGTGTATTATGGGATGTCGTATATAATCCAACACAATTAGATAGAGAATGGGATTGGGTTGCTAGTGTTAAAGGGTTTTTTGATTTAGTATGGCAAGAGTGGTTTGGGCATGGTGATTTACCCACTCTAGATGAAATAACTCAACAAAAAATGAAAGCACAAGGTGTAGATTATCCTGTGGGTAGTGATGATTATAAAAGATTTCAGAATGTTTTTGTTGCGGATTATCAGAAATTATTATTAGATGATGGTGGGAAAAATCTAGGTACGATTATTAATAATTTTCATGGTAAAGTGCCTCCACAATATGCGAGTGTAGTCAGTTTATTAACTAATGTGGAATCTGCTGACTATTCAAATACTAGAGATTATGTTATATTGTTGCCACATAGTCAAGGTAACATATATGCGAATAGGTTATATAGTTACCTAACACAAACAGAGCATTTTGATAGCACTAGAATATCTATATTTGGTTACGCAAGTCCTGATAAATTAGAATTAGGGCAAATGATGTGTAATGCATCTACACCTAATTATGCTACTTCGACCAATGATGGAGTTATTGCTATGTCAAGACTATTCGTTGGTGGTAGTAATACATTGTCTTCAAATATCACAATCCCTAAAATAGAATCTGATACAACAGGACATGGATTGTCTGAAAATTATTTATCCGATGTAAATTCAGTTGCCATGCTTAACAATTTTATAAACAATACATCAAATGGATGTTTTAAAGATCTACATAACTTGGAACAAATTGGAGAACAAAAAGCAAGTGGTAGGATGGTTTATGATAGTGTATCTAAAAGTATCGTTCAAATTATAAATGATCAAATTTGTGAATTAAAAATAGACAATTATAACGAATGGCAATGTAAGACTTATTCTTTACCAACTAGCATTAAATATATAACGTCTGATTCATTATCGGTTGCTGAAAATGGTGTTATATACCTACTTGGTTATAATCCAACATGGTATGCTTCCGGTTCTGATACATATTATACTCTTAAATATGTACATAATATAGGATTGATACAAATTGAATCATTTTCAATTAATAATAATGATCCGTCGTATTCATCCAATGGTTATAACAAGTATAATAATGGAAATTGGTTTAGTGTAAGTAGCAATAATTATTTTTATAGTATTGGAAATAATTTAAAACAAAAATTCCATATGTTTAACAATATTCAGTTGTTTGATAATAGTCCCAGCGTAATATATGATAATAACCTTTACATGTATACATCAAGTGCTTTTAATCATCAAATAATTTATACACAAATTGAGAGTGATGCTCCAATTACACCATTTGGAAATATTATTAATGATAGAGATGTGTATGATATTAGGATTATAAATAATATGATTTTTGTATGTGGCAACAACAAAACTTATTATATTCAACCAACATATAATAATACGACTTGGAATACATTAGATAATTGGTGTGAAGAAGTAATGGGTGATGAGCAGTATTTAATCTTTACTAAATATGGTCGGATATATCGTTATACTTTTTAGAAAGAAAGTCAGTCAATGAAACGATTTGTAATTCTTGTGATATTTTTAATGGTGATATTGAAGTTAGCTGACGCTTCTCCTGTAGACGATGCTGTAGATAATTTCTTTGGTTCAATAGCCTCAACATCAGATATACAGCCTCCTACAATGGTTCAAAATCAATCTGCGGGAGTTTTATCATTGGGTGGGGTTGCAACACGGTCAAAGGTAGTAAATTTAGATGTAATGCAATTTACTCCGCCAAGTTTTGATGCGTCTTGTGGTAATATGAATTTCTACTCTGGTTCACTAGCCTTTATGACCAATACCGATCAACTAGTTCAGTTTATGCAAAATACATTAATGACTGCTGGTATAACTGCGGTGATGACTGCACTAAAAGCAGTAACGCCAAATATAGCTGGTACACTACAATCTATGTTTGATGCTGCTCAGAAAATGTTAAATATGTTTAATAACTCCTGTCAGTTAGGTATGGCATTAGGTAATTCTGCTGATTCATGGATGTATGATAGAATAGGCAAAGCAAAATCACAAGCCCACAGCGATT
>CAITEL010000366.1 GCA_903891375.1 uncultured Neisseriaceae bacterium | reverse complement strand
TTTTTTATTGTTTCAATAATTTGTTCTGGATTTATTTTGTATTTTCTACTTACATCAAAAATTAGATTTATACGTGATTCAATTTCAGATAATCGTTGTGGATCTTGATCTATCGTTGAAACTATTGCATTTACTTCATGAATTATTTCCACAACTTCTATATCAATACTTTCCATTAAATCTATAATTCTTTTACAAGCAGGGACCATATGTTCTAATTTTTCTACCCTAGCTTGTAATTTTGCAATATTATTACGGACTACTATATCAATAGATTCATTCACTTGATCCAACTCTTGAAGAATAAGATTTGCACTTGATAACTGCTTATGAAGTAAATCTAAATCTTGCCATTCATTCTCTTTTAATTCTAATAGTTTAAGTTCATTTAACATTTCAATTAAATCTAGTTTCTTTAATTCTTGATCTTTACTTTTTGAAACCAATGAATCAATTTTGTTTTCTAACTCATTTATGTTTTTAAAAACTAAATTTATTGTTTGAACCATACCACTAATTTCAGAAAACTCATCTAATAAATTACGCTGCACATCTTGTTTTAGTAACGTTATAGATGCATGTTGGGTGTGCACATCCAGTATAAACTCTCCAATATATTTAATTTGTGCGATTGTTACCGCATTCCCATTTACATAAAGCTTACTTTTTCCATTTTTATCAATAACCCGTCTACATAACAATCCATGTTTATCGTGCATATCTGCTAAATCATTCTCATTTAACCATTCTATCACGCTATTATTTGTTAATTCAAATTCAGCTTCAAATATTGCTTGAGATTGCCCGGGCCGAATCACCTCTGGAGAAGTCCGTTGTCCAAATAAAATCATTAAAGCGTCAATAATTATTGATTTACCACTGCCAGTTTCACCAGTAACAACTGTAAATCCATCATTAAAATTTAAATCTAATTCTTCAATCAGTAAATAATTAACAATTTTCAATCTAACTAACATTTTTTTTCACCATCATGATACACGTTTTGACCAATCAAATTTTTTTCGTAAAGTTCTAAAATAATTATATTCTGTGGGGTGAATTAACTTTAACATTTCAGGATATTTTTTTAGTATAACCTTATCATTCAATACTAAATCATAACATTCTTGCCCATCAAAATGTATTTGTGTTGCATTTTCCATTGCTAAAGTGAATTCGATCGTAGAATTATCACTAACAACTAGTGGTCTATTCGTAAGTGATTGTGGGCATATTGGAATAACTGAAAACACTGGTGATTTGGGGTGAAGTATCGGCCCACCAGCTGCCAACGAATATGCCGTTGACCCTGTAGGGGTTGCAAAAATAATACCATCTGATTTTTGCGAAAGTACAAATTGACCATCTACCGCAATATCAAATTCAATCATATTTCCAATAGCACCTCTTGATATAACCACATCATTTAGAGCAACACTATTATACACAATTTTATCCCCCCGATACACCTCAGCTAATAGTAAACTCCTATATTCTGCAATAAAATTATTATTAAGAACTATATTTTCTATCCCTAGAATCATTTCATCCGCCGCAATATCTGTCATAAAGCCCAATTTACCCTGATTTACACCTACGATAGGTATTTTAAAGTTTACTGCTTTACGCGCAACAGACAATATAGTTCCATCACCACCTACCACAATAATCAAATCAAGTACATCAATCCAATCCAGCAGATCTCCGACATCAAATTTTTCATCAATATACTGCACACATTCTTGCTGACAATCAATATAAACCTTTATTCCTATGCTATTTAAATATTCAGCAAGATGTAAAATATGCTCAACTATAGCCACTGATCCTAGTTTACCTACTAGTGCAATTTTTTTAAACTGCATATAAATCTTTCAATATCCCTATTTGTTTTTTTTAGGAACGTATAAGTCAGTTATACTACCATCAATCATTTCACACGCAAGAGCTACCGATTCGGATAATGTTGGGTGTGCATGAATAGTCAGCGCAATATCATGAATATCACAATCCATTTCAAGCGCTAGCACTGTTTCTGCCAATAATTCCCCCGCATTTACCCCAACGATTCCAGCTCCTATTATTTTTTTTGTATGTTTGTCGGTAATTATTTTAGTAAATCCATCAGTTCTTCCATTACCAAGAGCTCTTCCAGAAGCCGCCCATGGAAATTTACCAACATCTATTTCAATTCCATTAGATTTGGCTTCAGATTCAGTAATCCCCATCCATGCTATTTCAGGATCCGTGTAAGCAACACTTGGGATAACTCTCGCATCAAAGTATGATTTTAGCCCAGCAGAGTTCTCTGCTGCTACCTTACCTTCATGTGTGGCTTTATGTGCTAACATTGGCTGACCAACCACATCACCTATTGCATAAATATGTGGTTTATTTGTTTTACATTGTTTATCTACAGGAATAAAACCCTTTTCATCAACAAATACTCCAGCATTTTCTAAATCTAACATTTTTCCATTGGGTCTTCTACCTACCGCAATTAAAACTTTATCGAATTTATCTTTTCCATTATGACCATTTTCTCCAGCAAAAGTTACATATATCGCATCTTTCTTTGCTTCAACCTTCTCACAATTAGTATTAGTATATATTGCCTTAAATTTTTTATTTATTCTAGTTTCTAAAACTTTTACTAAATCTTTATCTGCACTAGGTATTAAACTTTTTCCAAGTTCAACAATAGTTATTTGGCAACCAAGAGTAGAATAAACTTCAGCCATTTCTAAACCAATAATTCCACCGCCAACAATAAGCATAGATTTAGGTATGTCAATTAAAGATAAAGCGCCTGTTGAATCTATAATTCTATCATCTTCATATGGAAAATTTGGCAATTTAAATGAATGGGATCCTGTGGCAATAATGGCTGAGTCAAATTTAATTTTTTTAATTCCTTCATTTGTTTTTACTTCAAGAATATTTTCAGATTTAAACTTTGCTACACCTTGTACTACCTTAACTTTACGCTGCTTTGCTAAAGCCGAAAGACCACCTGTTAATTTGCCAATAATTCCATTTTTATAATCTCTAATCTTATTAACATCCAATCTAGGATTTCCAAATACAACACCATGGTTACTCATTTCATCCGCTTCATTAATTACTCTTGCAACATGTAATAAGGCTTTTGAAGGTATACATCCCACATTCAAACAAACACCACCTAATGTTGGAAATTTCTCTACAAGTACCACGGATTTTCCTAAATCAGCGGCCCTAAATGCTGCTGTATATCCACCTGGTCCTGCCCCTATAACAATAACATCACACTGTTCATTATACATTAAATCATTATTGCTAACATCTACATCGTTCGATTCTTTTATTTTCTCCATTAATGATTCTGATTCCAAAATTAGTACCAAATCACCTTCACTAACTTTAGAACCAACTTTGATTTTAATTTCTTTTATTTTACCAGAAGTTTCTGCAGGAACCTCCATTGTTGCTTTGTCCGTCTCTAACATTAAAAGATTATCATCTTTTTCAACAACATCACCTATGTTAACATATATTTCAGCAACATTTACGTTACTACTACCGCCTATATCTGGTATTCTAAGCTCTATTAATTTCATTCGTACAAAGCTCCATTAAAAATTTTAGTGTATTACTGTTTATTTTGACTTTCAATTATTGTGCTTTCAATCTGATTTTTTTTAATATTTTCGTTATCTATGGACTTTGATAAGTACAATGGTCCTTTAAATCCGCATCCTGTCACAAAAGTTACAATCAAACCCAGTATTAAAAATATTTTCATAATTTTTTATTGTTTCTTCTAAATTGATGGCGTAAATGCATCAGAATAAAAATATTCTTTTTTCAAATTAAGTTTTAGTGTGCTAAGTTCATACACATCTTCAATCATTTTCAAATTGCCACATGCATACATCTCATAGTCATCTAAATTTTCAAAATCATTTCTTATACAATCAGTTACATAACCATCTATAAATCCTAATTGTTGTTCCCTTGATAGACAAAGTGTAATTTTTAAGTTCAGTTGAATTTTCCACTCATTAAGTTTATCTAATAAATAAAAATCTTGTTGATTTCTATTACCCCAATATAAATTTATTTGTCTTTCTACACCAGATTTAAGAATACTTTCAAGAATAGATTTAATTGGTGCAAATCCTGTTCCAGTACACACAAGTATAATTGGTTTTTTAGAATTTTGTAATTTAAAATTTCCTAAAGGACCTTTAAATCTCAATATCATATTATCTTTTAATTCATTCCATACAAATTCCGAAAAAACACCACCTTTATGATATTTAACGTGTATTTCAATCTCACCACCATCTTCAGAATAATTGGCAATAGAATAACTTCTATTTTTACCATTTAACATTATTTCAATATATTGTCCAGCAAAAAAACCAAATTTTTGCTTTGGAGGTGTTTTACATTTCAATATGGCTATGCTTCCAATTTTAACTATTGATGTTATTTTTGCAGGTAAAGTTTTAACTGGAAAACTATTTAATAAATTTGGAATATATAGCTCCACATCTGTGTTAGCATGAGCTTTACACAATAGCGTATAACCTTGGTTTTTTTCATCTTCATTTAATATTTTTTGATTATATTTATCTAATATTATATCGCCTGAAATAACCTTACATTTGCATGCACCACAAGTACCATTTTTACAACCATGTGGCAAATTTAAATGTTGAGAAAGTGCCACCTCCAATATAGTTTGACTAATTTCCGTATTAAACGATATATTATCTGGATTTATTATGATTTTTGCCATGTATTACCGTATTTAAAAATTAAAGTTATTTACTCAAACAAATTAAATTTTAACTATTAAATTTAACGTGATAACTTGTTATTGCAAAGTAATTAGTTAGTTTAAATATAAATTTTTAATATGAACGAGTATGTATATAGTACATAATTATATCATACCCTACTATGTCTATTTATTTTGATATTATTTTACAACATTAATGTATCTATACGTATATAATAATGTATTATCATTGGAGCTTTACATGAAAAAAAAAATTTTTTATTTATTGTTACTAACTACGTATAATTCATATGCCTTTCAAGGATTTTATATAGGAGCAGGGAGTGGCATAGCTACAATAAATACAATGCCTCAACATGGCATATTTTCTACAGGTAATAATGGCACTCAAGTTACAAATACTCCTGCCTCAACATTTTATTGGGGGTATCAATATAATAAATTTATTGCTATTCAATTAGAGTATAATAGTGCATATAATGTAAAAATAGCTGATACTTATAAAATGAATCAAAATTTATTAGTTTTCACTGCAGTTGGCAGCCTTCCATTAGGATTTACACAGATTCTATCTAATTTTGCTATTTTTGCTAAATTTGGTGCAGAGTATAATGTAATAAACTATTTTGATGTTAACTCCATATGTGTTTCATGTAGCCCTTTACCAAATTCCTCTTTTACTTATATGCCAGCATATGGTATAGGCATAGATTACCAATTTAATAATTTTGGTATACGTGCTGAACTTGATAATACTCTAAATAATACAGTGTCTAATAACAACATCTCAATTTTCACTAGCAATAGTAACTACTATCTTGGTTCAATTTATTATAAATTTTAAGAGAATACATTTAT
>CAITEL010000365.1 GCA_903891375.1 uncultured Neisseriaceae bacterium | reverse complement strand
GTTAGAAATATAAAGCGAATATGCTCATCAACGCCTTTAATCGTGCCATAAAACCCTTTAAGAATCTCACGTTTTGCTTTAGCTTCTTCAATATTATCAATAACATCTAAGATAGGTTTGTCATATTCATCGATTAAGATTATTACTTGTTGCTCGTATGTGTCATGTAATTTTTCAATTAGTGTTCTAAAATAATCAGTATAGGAACAGTTATCATATTCTTCTGGATCAAATATTTTATATGTTTTGGCAATATTTTTTAATCTATTCTTGATATATTGTTTTAAATCGTCATCCTTAGCCACATTAAAATCGAGGCGAATAATTGGGTATATTTGCCAGTCCCAATTACTATTATAAATCCATTGATTTTTAAATAATTCTTTTTTGCCCAGAAATATTTCATTGAGTGTGGAGAGTAGTGTGCTTTTACCAAATCTACGTGGACGTGATAAAAAAAAACTTGCTGGCAATTTCACCATTTCATAAATTAATTTAGTTTTATCAATGTACAGAAAATCGTGAGTTAAAAGAGTGGTGATGTCCGACTTACTAATGGGTAATGGTTTTAGTTCTTGTTGCATAATACTCTTTAGCTTTAAATTAATTACAATAATGCGTAATTGTAGCATAAATGGATAAGCATCACTTATCAATTTATGCTCAACTCCTGAGTTATTTGATTAGTAGATAAATTCAAGCCTATATAAAAAATATTCAAACTTTTAATGGTTGGTGATGATTCGCAAATATTTTTAGTATATTTAAATACTGATGTATGCTATAATTTTGCAATATATTTTTTTAAATGTGGTGTGTTATGTGTGGAATCAGTGTTAGGCCGACAAAATATGGGGTAGATAGTTTAATTAATTATCGAGGGCCAGATAATACTAAAGTTAAAACTGTAGAAAACTATTTTTTTATCTTTCACCGTCTGGCGATAATCGACACCTCTCATGCAGGTAATCAACCATTTGAAGATAAACGCTGGGTATTGTTGTGTAACGGTGAGATATTCAATTATAAATATTTAAAACAAAACTATCCCAATTATCCTTATATTTCACATTCGGACTGTGAGGTGATTATCCCAGTTATTGAAGGTAATCGTCTAACAGAGTCTTGTAACCTTTTGGATGGTGAATTTGCCTTTGTTGCTTACGATAAACGTTATAATCGGATTATTGCGGCTCGTGATCCGATGGGGATTCGTCCGTTATTTTATGGTTATACGGTTGAAGGTGAAATTGCATTCGCCTCTGAAATGAAAGATTTAATCGCATTTTGTAATAAAGTACTACCTTTCCCACCAGGGTATTATTATAATGGTGAAGAATTTAAACCTTATAATGAATTATATTGCTTACCAGGAGGTAAGCAATATAATGTTGATAAGATTCTTATTAATATACGTAATATCTTAATTTCTAGTGTGGTTAAACGTTTAGATGCAGATGTACAGATTGGTTATTTATTAAGTGGTGGCTTGGATTCTAGTTTGGTTTGCGCAATAGGTCAGCGACACACAATTAAGCCAATTACAACGTTTGCAATAGGGTTAGATCATAATCCTATTGATTTAAAATATGCAAAGCAGGTGGCTGATTATTTAGGAACAAATCATCACGAGGTGATTTTTTCGACTAAAGATGTTGCTGATGTATTAAAAACAGTTATTTGGCATATTGAGTCTTGGGATATTACTACGATAAGGGCGAGTATTCCGATGTATTTATTGTGTAAATACGTTCGGGAGAATACGGACATTCGGGTTGTGTTATCTGGTGAGGTTAGTGATGAGCTATTTGGCTATAAGTATACAGATTATGCACCATCTGCGGTGGAATTTCAAAAAGAAGCGCAAAAAACGAATTAAAGAACTCTATATGTATGATGTTCTTCGTGCAGATAGATGCATTGCTGCCAATAGTTTAGAAGCACGAGTGCCATTTTCTGATAAACAGTTTGTAGCATATGTTATGGAAATTGAACCAGAATTAAAACTCAATACCAATAATATGGGTAAATACTTATTACGTAAAGCCTTTGAAGATACTAATATACTTCCAGAAGAAATTTTATTTCGTGATAAGGCGGCATTTTCTGATGCTGTTGGGCATGGTATGGTTGATTTCTTGCTTGAATTGGCAGACAAGAAATATACTGATGATGAATTCTTGGCTAAAGTATCACAATACAAAAATAACCCACCACCATCAAAAGAGGCATTAATGTACCGAGAGTTGTTTAATGAAATGTTTCTTCGTCAGGAGCATGTGATTTGTGGTTATTGGTTACCGAATAAAGAGTGGCCAAATTGTAACTTGAAAGACCCGAGTGCACGATATTTACCTAATTATGGTGTTAGTGGTAAATAATTAAATAATCAATTGTATTTAATAACCCAGAAAACGGTTTTGGTTGAGGCATATGTAATTGTATTGCATTTCACCAATACCTCCACTGCCAAATTTTAGCCATTTAACACTATCGTCCGTGGAATAATCATACTCTTGTATAAATGTGCCATAAATATTATAGATTGACATTTTATTTAATAGATATTGCTTGTTAGCGCAATCCATAAGCCACATACCTAGAGCATACTTGTATATTTTCTGACTTGGTTGGTAGATGAATGTATTTGGGGTAACAATGGTTTTTCTGTCTTCAAATTTATAAATTTGAATTGCCGTTGAGGTTATACTGCTTTCATTTATTTCTACTGCAATTTGGTTGTTGTCAGTAGTGCCAATATAACGCCAGTTTTCACCACTCCCTTCTGGGATTACATATTTGGGTACTTTGGGTAGATTAGCTTTCACATTCTGCAAATTTGTGGTGTTATATTTACCAGCATTAGATGTTGCACAACTACTAATCATGCATATAACAACTAATGGGATGAAAGCTTGAATAAGACTTTTATTTAAATACAATTAATCACCAAAAAATATGCATAATTAACTACTCGCATGCGTCAATTACTATCGTCAACTTTTGATATAAATTTGCGCATGCGGGTAGTCTATATATTAAATACTGATAGAGTATTTATTTCTTTTTCTTAACGCCAGATACAGCTTCTTTTAAAGCTTTACCAGCTTTAAATTTAGGTGTAGTAGTTGCAGGTATTTTGATCTCTTTACCTGTTTTTGGGTTACGGCCAACACGTGCAGCTCGTTTGGCAGTAGAAAAAGATCCAAAACCAATCAATGTTACAGAATCTCCACCTTTTAAAGCGCCAGTTACTGCACTGATAAATGAATCAACAGTAATTCCAGCTTTAACTTTAGAAATGTCTGCATTTTTAGCGATTACTTCAACTAATTGAGCTTTATTCATAACGTACTCCCTTAAATATTTATAACAACGTACTCTACTAAGACATAGTTATACCAAATAATTAGACTCTTGTCAATGATTTTTCAATATATTTGAGTAAATATTTCATAACATATTGATATTGCTTGTAATTTTTTTTATAAAAAAATGTATAATTTTCAGTGGTTTTAAGAAAATTGATCTAGGTATGTCCTCTAAAATAAGCATTTCATTATTAGAAAATGTGAAATGCTTATTTTGAATTGAGAGCATGACTTCAAATAAAAACAGCTTGACAATTAAACTACAAATATGGCATAATCCTTAGTGAAAAAGTAGCTCACAGTGTGTGGGCTACGTTGTTTTGTATACTCAAACAGAATCAAAACACCGAGGGGATACATACAATGCAGTGTACTACGGTGTATACTCATTCATATTCAAGTTCCATGTTTGTTGCCAAGCTCCTTACTTATGGCCTATAGGTGTCGTCGCTTGGCGCCTCCATGGATCTTGAATCTGTTCGAGTATCCCATACGCGTGTTAAGAACTCCAATTCGAATTTAGGAAAATATGTCAAACCTACTTGCAACATTGAATAAAGAACAAAAACAATCTGTCCAATATATTGATGGCCCTTTACTCGTAATCGCAGGTGCAGGCAGTGGCAAAACTCGTGTAATTACTAATAAAATTGCATATCTTATTAATCATTGTAATTTTGACGCTAAACATATAACCGCAATTACATTTACCAATAAAGCGGCTAAAGAGATGTTAGAAAGAGCATCTCAAGTGCTTAAAGATTCCAATACACGTGGTTTAAGTATAACCACATTTCATTCGTTAGGGCTTAAAATTCTTAAAGAAGAATGTGCACATTTAGGATATAAAAAGAATTTCTCTATATTAGATAGTCATGATAGTGTAAAAATAATTAGTGATATTGCTCAAACGACAGATAAAGCTATTGTAAGATCGCTCCAAGCAAAAATTTCATTATGGAAAAACACTCTCACTAGCCCTGAAGTTGTACTCAATTTGGCGAAAGATACAGTGGAACTAGAAACTGCCAGAATATATCAACAGTATCAAGATACGTTAAAAACTTACCAAGCGATGGATTTTGATGATTTAATTAAACTACCTTTAGAACTTTATGAAAGCAATATGGAGGTGCTGTATAAATGGCAACAGCGAATCCGTTATTTATTAGTTGATGAATATCAAGATACTAATGAATGTCAATATCGCCTAATTAAACTACTTACCAAAAGGTCAGGAATGCTAACTGTTGTGGGTGATGATGATCAATCTATATATGCGTGGCGCGGAGCAAATTTAGATAATTTAAAAAATTTACAAAATGATTTTAAAAATCTCACGGTGATTAAACTTGAACAAAACTACCGCTCAACTACCACGATTTTAGGGGCGGCGAATAGTGTGATACAACATAACCCTAAAATATTTGATAAAAAACTCTGGAGCGAGCTAGGTTATGGAGAATCTATAAATATAATTGCGTGTAAAACTGATGAAACGGAAGCTGATACAATTACACGTAAAATAATGCTTCATCAGTTGCAACACCAATCAAAATTCTCAGACTACGCTATTTTATATAGAAGTAATCATCAATCGCGCATACTTGAACAATATTTGCGCAACTATCAATTACCTTATATGATTTCTGGAGGGCAGTCATTTTTTGATAAAACAGAAATAAAAGATATAACGGCATATCTTCGGTTGTTAGTCAATGATGATGACGATCCTGCGTTTATTCGTGCCGTAACTACTCCAAAGCGTGGGATTGGGCAAGTAACTTTAGAAAAATTAGCTAAATATGCAACCTTGCGCCATATTTCGCTTTTTGCTGCATTATTTGAAGAAGGTTTTGCTATTTCATGTAATGATACACAACTTGAAGAATTAACTAAATTTGGTAATTTCATTAATGATATTCAATTTCGTATGCACCGTGAACCAGTCAAAGAAATATTAAATGATATAATTTACACTATAAAATATGAAGAATATTTATATGATCACGATACTACAAAGGGTGCGGAGAAACGCTGGGGTAATGTGTTAAGCCTTGTTGATTGGTTGGGTAAGAAAGCAGAAAATGATAATAAAACCTTGCCAGAATTAGTGCAAACCATTACTTTAATTAATTTGCTTGATGGTCAAACAGAAAAAGAAGTAAACGCTATAAAATTAAGCACGATTCATGCAGCAAAAGGTTTAGAGTACCCATATGTATATATGATTAGTTGCGAAGAGGGTATATTACCCCATCAAGAATCCATTAATATTGACAGTTTGGATGAAGAACGTAGGCTTATGTATGTAGGTATAACTCGTGCACAACGAGAACTAACTATTAGTCATTGTACCCAAAGAAAACAAGCAGGTGAAACACAAACTCGTGAGAGATCCAGATTTATTCATGAAATGGGTACAAATAATATTATTGATAACACAAAACGTCAGCAAGAAAAAGTTGACAATGTTGAACTAAAAGATAGACTGCAGATGTTAAAAGATTTATTAAAATAAATGTAAAGAGTCTGAAATTTCTTGAGCATTATGCTATAATTACTAAACATGTTACTTACATGTGTAATTGTAACTATATATTTTGATAAGGTTGTAGTGAATTATGGCTAGGTATGTGATTGGAGATATACAAGGATGCTATGGGCCGTTAATGGAATTATTATCTAAGATTGATTTTAATTCAAGTAAGGATATTCTGTACTTAGTTGGAGACTTGGTTAATCGAGGTAGTCATTCCTTGAAAGTATTACGTTGGGCTTACGCTAATCAAGATAGTATAGTTACTGTTTTAGGTAATCATGATATTTATTTGTTAGCACGTTATGGGCAAATACGTGGAGCAGATAAAGATGATACACTTCACGAAGTATTAGTTGCGCCAGATGTATCTAAATTGATTGATTGGTTCCGTAGTTGCCCATTAATATACCAAGATATAGATTATATACTGGTGCATGCAGGAGTGTACCCGTGTATGGATATTAATCATTTATTATTTATTAGTCATAATATTTCACATCATTTGCAGTCAAATTCATATGTAACATTTATTGATAAGGTCTATGGAAATAAACCTAATAAGTGGGGTAATAATCTAGAACTTTATGCACAAATGAAATTTGTGGTTAATGCCTGTACAAGGATGCGTTATTTAAACACTTATGACAACTCGTTAGATTACAAATATAAAGGC
>CAITEL010000364.1 GCA_903891375.1 uncultured Neisseriaceae bacterium | reverse complement strand
TTTTTTATTTATAATATCGAAATCTTCACGTAATAAGATCGTATTACCATAAGATTTAGACATCTTTTGACCATCCAAACCTAATAATTTGGGGGTATTTGAAATTAAGGCTTGCGGTTCAGTTAGTATTACTCGTGATTTATCCTCAAGAAAGGCATATAATCGCTCTTTTTCACCATGAGATAAATTTAGCGCATCTTGCAATAAATATCTAGCTTTTTCTAATGCATTTTCATCACCATCTTGCTGATACTTAGTTAATAGTTCATTATAAATGCCAGATTTTTTTACCCCGAGCTTACGCATTGCTTCCCGTGCTTTATCTTCAAATCCATCTTCTCTACCATAAAGAAAATTAAACCTGCGCGCAATTTCTCTGGTTAATTCAACATGAGAGACTTGATCTTCACCAACTGGCACAAATTTTGAATTATAAAGTAAGATGTCTGCACTTTGTAGTAACGGATAGCCTAAAAATCCATAAGTATCAATGTCTTTATTTTTCTGTTTCTCTAGCATATCCTTATATGTAGGAACACGTTCTAACCAACTCAATGGTGTCACCATTGATAATAGCAAATGTAACTCGGAATGAGCTGGAACTTGCGACTGTAAAAAAACCACAGATTGTGCTGGGTCAACCCCACATGCAAGCCAATCAATCACCATTTCATAAATGTTTGTGCTGATATTTTTTGTATCTTCATAACCAGTAGTTAACGCATGAATATCAGCCACCATAAAGTAACAATCATGTTCATATTGAAGAGATACCCAATTACGAATAGCTCCATAATAATGTCCTATGTGTAATCTACCTGTTGGACGCATACCAGATAAAATGCGTGACGAATTATTCATTAAAAAACACCTAATCTATTGAATTAATGATAAAATAAAAGTGATAATTGTACTATACATCGGTTGAATGATATATGTAAGCCCACCCAAAAGCAACAAGGCAATTAAAATCCACATACCATATGGTTCCATTCTGGCATAAATATTTGCCTGTTTTATTGGTAGTAAAGAAAATAATACCCTACCACCATCAAGTGGTAATATTGGTAATAAGTTAAGTAACATTAAACTTATGTTTATCATAATTCCAGCTTGTGCCATCAAGCCTAATGGCATACCAAAGTATCCACCGAGCATAAAAGATAATTTTAAAATCAATGCCCATACTAAGGCTTGGGCAAAATTAGACACAGGGCCAGCAAGAGCTATCCACAAAATATCTTTTTTTGGATTGTGTAAGCTGGCATAATTAATTGGCACTGGTTTAGCCCATCCAAAAATAAACCCTCCTAGCATAATACCTATTAATGGAAACAGTATTGTACCTATTGGATCAATATGACGCAACGGATTAAGTGACAACCGCCCTAGCATCATTGCCGTTCTATCACCATATTTCTTCGCCATAAAGGCATGCGCAGCTTCATGCAAGGTTATCGCTAAAACCAGTGGAATAATAAACACCGCTACTTTTTGTATAATTGAAAGACCATTCATAATTTAATTCACACCTTTACTTTTTTTAATAATTTTACTCACAACAATTACCCCACACATATTTCCAAAAATATTAACCATAGTTCTAAATCGATCGATTATTCTATCTAAGGGTAATAAAATGGAAATCGCTGTTAAAGGGATATTGACAATTTTAAATACTACGACTAAACTTACTAAGCTAGTTTCTGGAATCCCACCTTCCGCCATTCCACCTAGAATACACGCAATCGCAACCAAAATTTGATATTCTAATGCTAAATTAACCCCTAGTACTTGAGAGAAAAATAAAGCAGCAGCCACCTCATACATCATCATACCACCAATATTAATTGAGGCACAAAGAGGTAACATAAAGCGTGTTACATTTGGATTAGCTTGTAAACTATCTGCTGTATCCATCGCCGTTGGTAATGTGGCAACAGAACTAGAAGTTGCAAATGCGGTAGTAAATACGGGAATACTACTTTTAAAAAATTTTATAGGACTTTGCTTCGTTAAAAATATTACTAATATAAACTGCCATAAAGCATGTATGATTAAGCCCAACACCAATACTAACACAAAACCCAATAATGCTTTCAAATCATTTGATAAACTGCCACTCATACTAGACTGTGCCACACCTAAACCCACAAGAGAAAATATACCAATAGGGGCTAACATCATAACACCATGTAAACACGTGTTTGCAACATCACGTACTGAAACAAATAAAGTAACTACTGGTTTTGACTTTTCACCAATCACGGCACAAGCAATACCAAACATTATCGAAAAAATAACAACTGGTAATAATTCAAACTGTGCCAAAGAGCTAAAAATATTGTGTGGAAAAATCGATAACAAAAAATTAGATATATTTAAGCTGTTTTCATTAGTAGCATGATATGGTGCACCATGTAAAATCAAATTAGGATCTACTCCAATCCCTGGTTTGAATAAATTAAATAGCACTAAAGCGATAGTTACCGCAATTACTTCACTAACTAGCATATAAGCAACAGCATTTCTTGCCAATGATTTTAATTGTCCCATACTATCACCCATACCACCAATTGCAGCAATCAATGCCGAGCAAATTAATGGTAACGCAAATAGTTTGAGTAAATTAATAAAGATATCACCTAAAAAGCTAATTTTAGGAAATAGTTGTGGCATGTATATACCCAAAACGATTGCTAAAACAACACTAATTAAAATTAACTGTGTAGAATATTTTTTTATGTTCATATTTATAGTAACCCCTTAATTTTTACTAAAATAATGTATCAACGTATGGTTTTAAAATCCGTTTAAATTCATCTTGGATTCTGGTTAAACCATCTTTAGTATCTGCCTCAAAGCGTAAGACTAATACTGGTGTTGTATTTGATGCTCTCACTAGACCAAATCCATCAGGATATTCAACACGCAATCCATCAATAGTTATTACTTCCAGCGCATTTTTAAACTTAGCTGATTTTAGTAATTTTTCAATGATTTTATGTTGCTCTCCCTCATTAACCGCAATGTTGATTTCTGGGGTAGAAATTGAATTAGGCAATGCATTTAATAATGCTGTTGGGTCTTCCACCTGCGATAAAATCTCAATTAACCGTGCTCCAGCATAAACACCATCATCACAACCATACCATTTATCATTAAAAAATAAATGCCCTGACATCTCGCCAGCCAATAGCGCACCAGTTTCTTTTATTTTGGCTTTAACTAAAGAATGACCCGTTTGACACATTATAGGCTCGCCACCATGATCTTTAATCCATCCACGTAAAAGCCTAGTAGATTTAACATCATATAAAATCTTAGCTTTAGGGTTTTTGTCTAAAATCGATGCCGCAAATAACATCATTTGTCTATCTGGATATACAACACTACCATCTTTCGTAACAACACCTAAACGATCTCCATCACCATCAAAGGCTAAGCCAAATTCAGATTCAGTGACCTCTACTGCTTTCATCAAATCTTTTAGATTTTCTAATTTAGATGGGTCTGGATGATGGTTCGGAAAATTACCGTCAACATCACAAAAAATACCTAATACTTTTGCGCCCATTCTACGATAAAGTTTAGGGGCAAATTTACCCGCAACTCCATTACCTGCATCAACGACAAATTTCACTTGTCTCGATAATTTAACACTTTTAACAATTTTATCCAAATATAATTCAGTTATATCCGTTTGCGTATAGTTACCGATTTCAGCAGATCTATACAATTGTTTTTCCATACGTTCCCGAATAGTTTGAATTTTTTTTGAAGATAGAGTTTCTTCATTTATAACCATCTTTAATCCATTATATTCTGGAGGATTATGGCTACCTGTTATCATAACACCTGAATATGTTTTAAGTTCAAAATTAGCAAAATATACCATAGGTGTTGTAACTTCACCAATATCAAAAACATCACAACCAGTACTTAAAATACCTTTAGTTAAAGATTTAGCTAAAATAGGGCTGGTGAGTCTTCCATCATACCCTACGACTAAACCTTTAACACCACTTTCTAACGCCATACTGCCCAATACTTTACCTATTTCTTCAACGACATCTTTTGTAAGATGTGTTTCTACCACCCCTCGTATATCATACGCTTTAAATATTTCCACTGGATATTTTTTCATAATATATCTCTTTACTTCTAAAAACTCACATATAACTTATAACTTGTAACTACTTACACAATTAGTATATAATATCTACTGTAAAAAATTAATTAACATAAATTTAATTACCAGACGTATTTTATCACAATAACATAACAATGAATTTATCATAATATGCAAAAACACAAATTTTCTTTACAAAAATTACTCGTAAAATTAAGTATAATCACCTTATCCGTATACTTAATGTTATTTTGCATAGCAATTATTGTTACAACAGCTACGTTTCTCGGGCTTGCCCATTATAAAACTAATATAGAACAATATATTACAAAAAAATCTGGTTATTTAGTTACTATCGGAGAAGTTAAAACCATATTTAATCAAGATTATTTACCTGAAATTATAATTAAGAATCTAATAATTAAAAATC
>CAITEL010000363.1 GCA_903891375.1 uncultured Neisseriaceae bacterium | reverse complement strand
TGGTGAGGCGTTTTTTACTATTTTATTAAAATGTGTAGGGCTTCTACTATAAAATTGTTCATAGTACTTAACTCGCACATTCTCGGTATGATTTAGTTGAAATCCCTGTCTCATTCTTGCCCAAATATCTTGACTTTGACGCACATTATAGTTATTCATTAGCATAAAATTTGTGGCAATATCATCGGCGTTAACAAATACATTAATTGTGCACAACCCTAATATTAGTAGCGATTTTCTATACATTTTGACACCTATAACGTTGCAACTGAATAATTTTAATGAATTATTATTTAATTATCATAACCCATATAAGATACATTTTACAATACTTTTGTAGATGTTTGCAAGTTTTTTATCCAGCGTGTCTTGGTTAAAACTGGTATAATATTGGGATAAATTTGAATATGGAAGAGTAAAGTGATTGAAGTATTGGTTTTATACTATAGTTCTGGTGGTAATACAAAAAAACTAGCAAATCTTATTGCTAGAGGTATTGATAGTGTTAACGGAACATCAGCTAGGATTAGAACCGTTCCGAAAGTATCAACAGTTTGTGAAAAAATTGCCCAAGAAATCCCAGATGCTGGTAGTCCGTATGTTACATTAAAGGACTTAGAAGAATGTAAAGGGTTAGCTTTAGGTTCCCCAGTTAGATTTGGTAATATGTCAAGTCATTTAAAATATTTTTTAGATAGTACTTCACATGAATGGTTGTCAGGAACTCTGTCGGGAAAACCAGCATGTGTGTTTACCTCTGGTGGCTCCATGCATGGCGGACAAGAAACAACATTGTTATCAATGATGTTACCATTATTGCACCATGGGATGATAGTTATAGGATTACCTTATACTGAGTCAAAATTAATGACTACAACTACAGGTGGAACACCATATGGTGTGTCACGATATTCTGGTATTAAGGATGATGTTGAATTAAGTGAAGATGAAAAATATCTAGCTATAGCACAAGGTAAACGCATAGCACAACTTTGCTCAGCCATATTTACAACTACTCGTCTGCATCAATTCTAACGTCATATTTTGGTGGCTTATGTATATTTAGATACACGGCGCCACCAAAATATTTAGTTATAATTGTGCATACGAGTAGTTTAATTTAAGTACCTATGCATAAGTAATTTGGTATTTAATTCTAAGCGTGATTTTCTACATAACTGCAATTATTAGGATATGGATACCTACTTGCGCAAATATAAAAATACCTGAATATTTTTGCATCAGTACTTATTTGTAATATGAGCAATTCTAACTAGTTATTTGATTGCATTTTTATTCATTATTGTAATTTATTTTATTTTTTTAGGTTTTATTATATAGATGAGAATTTTAGTTGGGGCTAAACGTGTTGTTGATGCCAATGTTAAGGTAAGGGTAAAGGCAGATAATTCAAATGTTGATATTGAGCATAGTAAAATGTCGCTTAACCCATTTGATGAAAATGCAATAGAAGAGGCTTCTAAATTAAAAGAAGCTGGAATTGCAACGGAAATTATTGCGGTATCAATAGGTAATGCTAAATGCATTGATACATTACGTACAGCTTTAGCTCGTGGTTGTGATAGAGCAATTTTGGTTGAAACAAATGAGGTTATAGAACCTTTATTTGTAGCTAAAATTTTTAAAGAAATCGTACTAAAAGAAAAACCAGATTTGATACTCCTAGGTAAGCAGGCAATAGACGATGATGCTAATCAAGTAGGGCAAATGTTAGCGGGCATGTTAGACTATCCACAAAGCACATTTATTTCTAGTCTTGAAATTATTGATGGCAAAATTCGAACAGTGCGTGAAATAGATAATGGTACTGAAACATTAGAGGTAACACTCCCAGCTGTTTTAACAGCTGATTTATATCTAAACGAACCACGATTTATTAAATTACCACAACTTATGTTGGCTAAGAAGAAGATTATTGAAACAATACAACTTACAGATTTAAATATCGAACAACGTCCCACAACTAGACTATTAAAAGCAGTTGATGGCGAAATTAAGAAAAAATGTACATTTATTGATTCAGTGGATGAATTGGTTGATATACTAAAAGTAAACAAGGTGATATAAGACAATGAAAATATTAGTTATTACACCAAAAATAGAAAACTCTATCAATACTAATTTATTGCATGTTTTTGATGCAGTTACACAATTATCAGGTAAATGTGATGTTTTAGTTCTCGGGTACCAATTAGATGATTTGGCGAATCAAATTGCAAAATATAAGGTGGTTACGCAAGTTCTTAAATTAGATAATGTAGCACTAGAGCACATATTGGTAGAGAACATTGCGAAACAAATTGCAGAAATTACTAAAAAATACACTCATGTTTTAGTGGCGGCAGATAGTTTTGGTAAAAATTTACTTCCTCGAGTAGCGGGTATTTTAGAATTAGGACAAATTAGTGAAGTAAGTAAAATTATTTCACCTAATATTTATCAGAAATTTATTTATGCTGGAAATGTACTAATTGAAGTTGAATCAGTAGAGGATATTAAATTACTCACTATCCGAACGAGTAATTTTATGGAAAACACACAGTTATCTGAAACTAGTGCATTAATTACAACGATTGAGTATACTAATGCAATTAGCGATAAAATAAAATTTGTCACAAATAAAGTAGAAGAAAAAGCTGTAGACTTATCTAGTGCTAAGGTTGTGGTAACTGGTGGAAGATCATTAGGCTCTGCTGATGCCTTTGATTCTCATATTAGAGCATTAGCGAAGCACTTAAGTGCAGGTGTAGGTGCAACACGTGCCGCAGTTGAGGCTGGTTATGTACATAATGATTGTCAAGTAGGGCAAACAGGTAAGGTTGTAGCACCGAATGTATATTTAGCTTTTGGGGTCTCAGGAGCGGTGCAACATATTGCAGGAATGAAAGATTCACGCACAGTGATTGCAGTTAATATCGATCAAACTGCTCCAATTTTTGAACATGCAAATTACGGAATGGTGGCTGATTTATTTGAAGTTATTCCACAATTACTGCATGCACTACATAAATAAAAAGGTATAAACATATGCAACATGAAAACACACAAAAATATATTGAAATAACTAAAAAGGATTTACCCCTACGTTGTCCGCAACCAGATATGGTTAGTTGGAACTCTCATCCTAGGGTGTTTTTAGAAATTGAGAAAGAGCAAAATCATGAGATAATATGTCCTTATTGTTCTACAATGTATGTTTTGAAAGACAACTCATAGTTTAATAAAAGATATAATTAAAGAATTCACCCAATTGAATATTATCACCATCATGCTTTTGAGTAGTTACAGAGTTATCGGTATTAATTTCAACATCGCCAGTTAGGATTTTTTTTATCACAAACGGGTACATCGTGTGTTCTAATCTTAAAATTTCGCTAGCTAATGATTCTGGTGAGAGATGTTGTGTTACTGGTATTATACCTTGCGCAATTATTGGACCATGATCTAGTCGATCGGTCACATAGTGAGCGGTTGCTCCAGTTACTTTTACTCTCGTATTAAATGCTTGTTTTTGCGCATTAGCTCCGACAAAAGAAGGTAATAGTGACGGGTGAATATTAATTATTTTATTTTTATATTTATTAACAAATCCAGAACTTAAAATTCGCATAAAACCAGCTAACACGATTAATTGTGGAGAAAATAAATCAATGGTTTTACTAAGTTCCTCGTCAAATACTTCACGTGATATATAATTTTTATTATCAATGATCTTAGTTGTTACTCCACTGGTTTTAGCAAATTCCAACCCCATGGCATTTGGGTTATTACTAATTACACAACTAATACATCCAATTAAGCCAGCATTACACATAGCCTCTAAATTAGAACCTCGATTTGAAATAAGAACGACAAAATTACCCATTAATATATTTCCACTATCATAAAGTGCAAAATTATAGCATAAAATAACAAAATAGGTGCCAACTGCTTTTTCTAGGATAATGATTATTATGGGGGGTTAACCAAGTGCTCGCATGTCGGAGATAATGTTTGCACTTGTTAAAACCAAGTCACAGTATTCATATATGCAAGACAAATAATGCGAAAAAAATTTGCGTAAGCCTTGGTAGGTATGATATACTACAATCTAGGTAAGTTCTTATTAAAAATAAACGTTTTAGACAATATGTTATAAGGGGAGCTATGATGGCACGAGGATCCGTAAATAAAGTGATTTTACTTGGAAACTTAGGGGGAGACCCAGAAGTTAGATATATGACAAATGGTGATGCCGTAACTAGTTTTAGCTTAGCTACAACAGAAGCATGGCGAGATAAAGTATCTCAGGATAAAAAGGAGCAAACTGAGTGGCACCGAATAGTTGTATATGGTAAACTTGCTGAAATAATTGGCAAGTACGCAAAAAAAGGTAGCCATATGTATGTTGATGGTCGTTTAAGAACCAGAAAGTGGGTAGACCAGCAACAAAACACAAGATTTACAACGGAAGTGGTAGCTAATGAAATTCATATTTTAGCTAACCGCAATGTGCAAGACGGTGACTCTACCGAGCACATTGAACCACACGAAAAAGACTACGTCTATAATGATGAAACATTTAATGTGGATGATCAATCCCCATTCTAAGATATTAAAGATGTTTTGATGATTTATTCTTAATACATAGGTCATCAAAAACATTACAAGTCAATTAATGCATGTATATCTACATACATGCATGCTACATTTTTATTACTGCGGATTATATGTGCAGGTGTTATTAACATGCCTTTTTGATTAATTCAAACTATTGTTTTTTAGGTATAAATTCTGATTAGGGTTAAAATATATCATATTTGGTAAAAAACCCTGAAATCCATATAGAGTCAAAATTTTAATCAACTCATTTCAAGTTTTAGTATTAAAAAAAACAATAACGAGTGTCAACTTGTTGTAGAATATCTAGCTGTAAACTAAATTAAGGTTAAAAAAATAAGAATGAAAACATTAATTGACCCAAGAAAATACACGGAAGTGTTTCCAGAATCAAATATAATAATAAATCAAGCGTTACAAGTAATAGATAATAAATTAACTCAGGACGTTTTGAATCAAACTATAAGAGATATCCTTAAAAACAAAAATGATGCATTGATAAATGTAGCGCTCAACTTATCCCCAAATGAATTAACAGCAAGAGCTATATGGCAAAGCCTAAATTGTGCAATAAACCTAAATGACGATAATTCAATAAATAGTCCAATAGCATGTTTTTTTGCAATACCAGTTATTATTGTTGCTGGAAGTAAAAACCGCACAAAACTAATGACTACAGTTGACACTGAAAAGTTGAATAATTTTTTTGCTGAAAATAATATAATTAGTAGTGGACAAGACTACTACATTTCTGGTAGACTCGTAGAACCACAGACTATCGCTAAAATCAAACCATCACAATTATATTATTGGGTGAGAAATTCTCAAAATGCTAAATTATGGCTTCCGATTGAAGTACAAAATAATGCAATTGAAGTATTGGGTGAGGGAGTGTTCTTGCGTTTTTTGCTAGGCATCGTGCGAGGTGAAAATGGATGTTTATTAAATGATGTAATTGATATTAATAAATATAAAGAAAAATCAATGCAATTAATGCAGTTTATTGTTGAAGAAACAAAAACAGATGGAGTGACCTTATTTCCTATCCCATACCAACCTGTAGATTTATCCGAAAGCTTTACTGTCGGGGACAACCATCGTAAAGAAATCGCAATACAAGTTGCACTAAGTAATGCGGTACGTAAGATTCGTGAAGAAGGTCAGACTCCTAATGTTGAAATTAAAAGTATAATAGACGCAATAGAAATAAACGTAATAAATGTTGACACGTTAAAAACTCATGAGACTTCATTATGGCACTTGACTCGCTTTGATAACTTTTCAAAAGTTATCAATATATTAACTGATTTATTACAGGAAATGAACATTGGATACAAATTTAGTTAATCAAATAGATGATGTTTTACCGCAAACACAATGTACACGTTGTGGTTATCCATCATGTAGAGATTACGCTGTTGCACTTACGGAAAACAAAGCCGAAATAAATCAATGTCCGCCAGGTGGTGATGCAGGTATAAAAAAGCTGTCACTACTTCTTAATAAACCAATTTTGCCGTTAAACCCACAAAATGGTGAAATAAAAGCGAAAACATTGGTATATATTGATGAAGACATATGTATTGGTTGTACTTTGTGTATTAAGGCTTGTCCTGTAGATGCGATCTTAGGTAGTAACAAAATGATGCATACGGTTATTGAATCTGAATGTACTGGTTGTGATTTGTGTGTTCCAGTGTGCCCAGTTGATTGTATCCATGTTATAGATGACCACGATAGTAATTGGGATTTGAACCGAATTAGCATAGCAAAAAAACGTTTTGATAGTCGTAAAGAACGAATTAAATTAAATAAATCAGAACGAGATACTCGCCTAAAGGAACAGTCAATTTTATTAAATAAAGTACGTACGGTTGTAACTAATGGTGATACACAAAAATCTGATTTATTAGCTAATATTATGGCTAAAGCAAAAGGTCAACAAAAATGATGAAGTTTCTTAGTGAAAAATCACTAACGAATAAACAAATTCGATTTTTTATAATTTTAAGCATCATTGTAAATGCGGTAGGGTTGTTTTCTCCTGTGCTTGGAAGTAATGATTCCAATTTTTATGCTGTAGTAGCAAAACATATAATAGAGTCAGGTAATTGGGTTAATTTAACTTTTGATGGTAAGGACTGGCTAGATAAACCTCATTTACCATTTTGGATAATTGCAGTTTCATATAAATTATTTGGAGTACATGCTTTTTCTTATATTTTACCTGGTTTTATATTTAATTTGCTAGGTGCCTTTTACACATATTTATTAGCTAAACATATTTTTGGTAGCAAAGAAATAGGACTTTTAGCTAGTTTGTTTTATATGTCAGCTTTGCATATTTTATTGTCAAGTGTTGATGTTCGTCAAGAGGCATATTTGCTGGGTGAAATAATGCCAGCATGTTATTATTGGTATTTGTATAATGAAACTGACTACATCAATAAAAAATATTTACTGATAGGCGCTTTATTTACAGCATTTGCCATGATGACCAAAGGGGTATTTGTTTTAGTGGTGATTTTTAGTGGTTTAATTTGTGTGTGGTTATACACTCGTAGTTTTCGTAATTTTATCAGTAAAAAATGGTTTTTAGCATTACTGCTATCTTTTATTTTTATTTTACCCGAACTCCTCGCATTATATGTTCAATTTGACTTACATCCTGAAAAAATTGTGTATGATAAAACTGGCGTTTCAGGGATAAAATGGTTTTTTTGGGGTAGTCAGTTTGGGCGGTTTTTTAATACAGGGCCAATTACTAATGGTGTGCATGCTTCGTATTCTCATTATTTTTATTATGTGCATACATTTTTATGGGCATTTTTACCGTGGACTTTAATATTACCATATGCTAGTTGGAATATGTTAAAATCAATTAGAGTATCAACAGAAGTACCAGAAAATCTTCAAAATAAACAGCTTCGCCTTAATTATGTTTATATATTGGGTTCTTTTTTACCTACATTTATTATGTTTAGTTTAACGAAGTTTCAGTTAGATCATTACACTAATATATTGACTCCATTTGTAGCAATTTTATGTGCTGATTGGGTATTTAATAAAGCGACACGGTTAACTAATCATCCATTATTTTATCTTCAACCAGCTTTAGCTTATCTTTTGTGTGCTTCAGTTCTTGTTTTATCTCTAATAATGTTAAATGGTAAATTATTTATTGTAGTTGCACTACTTTGTGGTATAACCATTATCATATTTGTGATGCTTACACAAAATTATCCATTAACTAAAGCTATTATATTTCCTGTACTGTCAATTAATCTAGTATTTGTATTTTTAATGGGAGTAAATGCGAAGCTTTACTCAAAATATGATGTTGGTTATCAAGTTTCACAATATGAAAAACAAATCACACCATTACCCCTGATTGACTACAATGTAAATTCTTTGAGTATGGAACTTTTTAACCATACTATGTATAAAAGAATCCACTCATATAACGATTTATTAAAAGAAAACAAGCCATTTTATTTATTAATAAGTGAAGGTGACTGGAAGAATATTTTAATTGAATTACAAAACACTTCACTAGAATCTGCACAATTTAATGTATTAGAAACATTTATGTTTATTAAACAAGATAAATTTATTCCTACTTTGTTTAATACACAAAAAAGAATCAATGATACCAAAGCTATCTTGTTAATTAAGATTAACTCATAACCTAGTAATTGCATAAGCGTAAATGACATCAGATCGAATGGTGTATTTATTTTTGTGAAGTTGATATAGTTCTTCCTGATATAGTTAATTTTT
>CAITEL010000362.1 GCA_903891375.1 uncultured Neisseriaceae bacterium | reverse complement strand
TTGGAGCTTCTAGTTTTTATGGTGTTTTATCAGCTGGGGTTATAATAAGTTTATATTCTTCTTTAGGAGGTATAAAGTCAGTCACTTTTACTGATATTATTCAATTTTTTACATTTAGTATTATTATACCAGTAATTGCATATATTCTTTTAAAAAGTATAGATAATACTGATAGTATAATACATACTCTTTCTAACAATAATTTATTTAACTATAAGTATATTTTTGATATTTCGCAGCCACAGACTTTGTATTATTTGTCTTTATTTTTATTTTTTGCTGTCCCAGGTTTTAACCCTGCTATATTTCAAAGAATATCTATGTCTAAGAATATAAAACAAGTTCAAAATTCTTTTGTCTTTGCTTCTATCATTTGCTTCTTTCTTCTTATTATAATTACTTGGATTAGTATATTAACTTTATCTCTTAATCCAAATATAAATGAAAATGACGTAGTTAAGCATATTATCTTTGATTATGCGCCTATAGGCGCAAGAGGATTAATACTAGCTGGAATCATTGCAATGGTTATGTCTACTGCAGATTCTTATATTAATGCTACTGCGGTTATTGTATCTCATGATTTTTACAAAACACTATGTTCCAAAAATATTAAAAACGAACTATTGTTAGCTCGTACTATATCTTTTTTAATTGGGATATTTTCAATAATTTTAGCATCGATTAACAATAACATCTTAAGTTTACTTGTCTTAGCACAATCCTTTTTTATGCCAATTGTTAGCGTACCTTTTATCATGGCAATCTTGGGCTTTAGGAGTACAGAAAAATCAGTGTTACTCGGAATGACAGCTGGTTTTATCACTGGGTTGGTATGGAATATTTTTAAAATAAAAATTATAGACAGCGTTCCAATTGCTATGCTTGCTAATCTTGTTGTTTTAATAGGTAGTCATTATTTGCTCAAACAATCTGGCGGTTGGGTCGGAATAAAAGACAAAAAAACATTAATTATTATTCAGAACGAGAGAGAGAATAAATTTAAAAAGATAATGCGTGATTTTAAAGAATTTAATATCGTTGAAGTATGTAAACATAATTATCCAAATGGCGAGGGTCTCATCTCAATATTAGGTTTTTTTGTAATGATCGTTACTTTTAGTAGCGTTCACAATCTATCTATAAAATTTCATAATCAGCATAGTTTTTTACTAGATGTCCTTTATCCTTTAACTCTATGTACTTCCAGTGCTTTAATAAGTTATCCCTTATGGTTACAGCAATGGAAAGATAGTAAGTTTATTGCGGTAATTTGGAATTTTATTATGTTTTCCGTACTAATTTGTTTTAATTTTTTAATAGTACTAATTAGTAACTTTGCAGAAATTCAACTAATAGTATTTATGATAAATATTGTAGTTATAGTATCATTGATTAGATGGAAATGGGCTTTATTTAATATTGTTTTAGGGGTAGGTTTAACAGCTATTTTATATAATCATTACTATGTTAACTTAGACCTACTTGGTAATAATGCATTAACATCTCAATTTAAAATTGTTTACTTAATGTTGTTAACCGCTAGTTCATTAGTACTTTTTCTTAAACCTAAACAACAGTATCAAGAATTGACGGAAGATAATAATTTGTTTTTGTCTAGTAAAGTGGAAGATCAAAAACATGAATTATCTAGATTACATGAACTTAAAAATGAGTTTTTGCGAAATCTTGAACATGAAGCGCATACACCTATCACCGGTATTACCAGTATGGGACAAGTTTTGTGGGAAAATTATGATAAATTCAGTGAAAAACAAAGGCGTAAAGCTACGCAAGAAATAGCTAAAAGTTCAGAACGCTTGAACAGTTTAGTAAACAATTTGATCGATTTATCTAAACTTGAGAATCTTAACTATAAGTTAAATAAAACTAAAGTGAATTTAACCGACTTAGTCTACGAAAGAATAGAAATTTGCCAAAAATTATATATTGAAGAAAAAGACAAAGAAAATCTAAATTTTGATCTAAAAATAGAAGATAAATTGACTGCTTTATGCGACGAGTACTACATTGCACGTACAATCGATAATATCGTAATTAATGCTATTCAATATTG
>CAITEL010000361.1 GCA_903891375.1 uncultured Neisseriaceae bacterium | reverse complement strand
TTGCTTAGATAGTCGCAAAGCCACGCTAGGAAGTATATTTTGTGCTTATAAAGGCACTAATATAGATGGCAATGATTACATTCAAGAGGCTATTAATAATGGTAGTGATTATATTATTACAGATAATGATGATTATAGAGCCGTAGCAGATAAATATAAAGTTAAGTATTCTATCCTCAAAAATTTATCACAGTACGTTGGGGTATTAGCCTCATATAAATATGATGAGCCTTCATCAAAAATAAAAACCATAGGGGTTACAGGTACTAATGGAAAAACCTCTATAACACATTGGTTAAATCAAGTCTACACTAGTATGGGTATTAAATCGGCTGTTATTGGTACAACTGGTGCTGGTGTTTATCCAAATGTGAAAAGCTTTAATTTAACTACTCCTGATCCAATAACCTTACAACAATTTTTATCTCAATATAGTTCAGAAGATGTGAATTTAGTTGCTATGGAAGTGTCTTCTATTGCCCTTAGTCAAGGTCGGGTTAATGGTACTCAATTTGAGACAGCTATTTTTACTAATTTAACTCAAGATCATTTAGATTATCATGGTACATTAGAAAATTATTGGAAAGAAAAACAAAGTTTATTTTATTGGCAGAATTTAAAAAATGCGATTATAAATATAGATGACGAACATGGTGTGCATTTGTATTATAAGTTGAAGATGAACACAATTCTTGCTAATGTTTTATCTTATGGTATAGACGCAGGTGATGTGCGTGCTAGTCATATAAAGGTTAAAATCGAGGGTGTAGAGTTTTTGCTTACATATAAAGATACCCAATTAGTTATCAAAGCTCCAGTTATTGGTAAATTTAATGTGTATAATGTATTAGCAGTGATTTGTTATTTAATTCTGGATGGTGTTAGTATGACGGATATTCAACAACATATAAACATGATTAAACCAGTTAAAGGAAGAATGGATACAATTATTACGCCTAATAAGCCATTAGTAATTGTTGATTTTGCGCATACTCCAGCTGCATTAGAAAATGTGTTACAAACATTAAACAAAATTGAGCATAAAGGTCGTATTTTGTGTGTTGTTGGTTGTGGTGGTGAACGAGACACAGCAAAGCGTCCATTAATGGGAGCAATTGCGGTAAAAAATGCAGATTATGTTTTTGTGACATCAGATAACCCTAGACACGAAGAACCAGCAGAAATTATTTCCCAAATTGTTGCTGGAATACCACAGATAAAATCTAATTATGTAATAGAGCCTAATCGTAGTGAAGCAATTAAACAGGCCATATTAAACGCTAAAGCAAATGATATCATTTTAATTGCAGGTAAGGGGCATGAAGGGTATCAGGAGATAAAAGGTATAAAACATGAATTTTCTGATTTTGCTGTTGCACGTGAATTTTTGAAATGAATGTTGAGATGATGAATTTAAATTTAAGTCAAATTGCAGATTTTTGTAACGGAGAGTTGTCTGATACATCAAACATAAATCAAATAATAACTAATGTAGTGATAGATAGTAGAAATGTAATTTCAGGTTCGTTATTCGTGGCGATTATTGGTGACAATACCGATGGACATAAGTATATAGATGAAAGCTTTAAACGTGGAGCGGTTGCATGCATTGTAAGTAGAACTCTGGGTATAGCTTTACCCAATTTGATTTTGGTAGATGATACCACAAAAGCTTTGGGTTTATTGGCTAGTAAATTTAGACAACATTTTTCATTACCGATTGTAGGTATTACGGGTAGTAATGGAAAAACTACTGTAAAAAACATGTTACGTTGTATTTGTAATGAATATTTTGGTGAAGAATACGTTTTAGCTACAGAAGGTAATTTGAATAATCACTGGGGGATGCCACTAACTTTATTAAAATTAGATAAAAAAATAAAAGTGTTAATTTTAGAAATGGGAATGAACCATTTTGGCGAAATAACCTATTTAACTGATATAGCTAAGCCAACATTAGTTTTAGTAAATAACGTCTTATGGGCACATGCTGGGCATTTTTCTGGGTTAGAAGATATAGCAAAAGCTAAAGGTGAAATATATACTCAACTAGATAATGGAGCTACTGCATGTATTAATGCAGATAGTAAATTTGCTGAGATGTGGGAACAGTCTATTAAAAATCCACAAGTAAAAATTGATTATTATGGCAATAAAAATACACATTGTTATATTAATAATAGTAATGATGTATTAGAAATCGTGACTGCAAAAGGTATTATACGCACGCAACTTCAACTTTTGGGTAAGCATAATCATTTTAATGCATTAAGTGCAACAGTCTTAGCCCTTAATTTAGGTTGTGATTTAGCTAGTATCAGTAAAGGATTAGCAAGTTATACTGGTTACAAAGGTCGTTTAGAGAAAAAAACTGCATTTAATGGTGCATTAATTATTGATGATAGTTATAATGCGAATCCAGATTCAGTTAAAGCAGCGATATTAGCAATCAAAAATTTACCAAAGCCACATTGGTTTGTCCTAGGTGATTTAGGAGAGTTGGGTGAGTTTGCAAAGAACTCTCATCAAGATGTTGGAGTTTTTGCGAAAAATAATGGGATTGATAAATTACTTACCATAGGCGAATTAACTAGCTTTGCAGGTAAAACCTTTATTGATAATACTAATGATGATGTGAGTAATTGGGTTCATTTTGCTAATAAAGTTAAAATTATAGAATATTGTAAGGCTAATTTACCGCAACATGGAACATTATTAATAAAAGGTTCGAACTCGCTGGCTATGTGGGAAATCGCAAATAACCTTATGTAACTACCAAGACACAAATTTTCGGACATTTGTCATCCCAGCGTAGTCTGGGGATCCAGCCATTGCCCTAATTTGTCATCACAGCGGATGCTGGGATCCAGTTAGTTGAAGATTTACCTGCATCAATTCTATTGTCATATGGAGTTAATATGATTTTATTTTTAACGCACTTTCTTACCAAGTTTGTAGGTGCTTTTCGGGTTTTTGATTATGTGTCATTTCGAGGAATAACGGCGTGCCTTTTTTCTTTGTTTTTGACTATAATCGTGGGTAATCGAGTAATCATTTGGTTGACCAAATTAAAAGTTGGGCAAATGGTTAGAAATGATGGTCCACAAACACATTTAGCTAAAACTGGTACCCCAACAATGGGTGGAGTGCTAATTATCCTATCGGTTGTAATAACCACTATACTCTTTGCTGATTTAACTAACCCGTATGTTTGGTTATTGATGTTTGTTATGGTGGCAACAGGGGCTATTGGCTTTGTTGATGATTACCGTAAAATAGTATATAAAAACCCTAAAGGGTTATCAGGTAGAGCTAAGCTGTTTTTTCAATCGTTAATTGCTTTGATAGTGGGTATAACATTGTGTTATGTATTAAAATTACCGCATTGGGGCGAAATCGTTATTCCATTTTCAAAGGCATTGGTTTATCCATTGGGCTTAATAGGTTTTTTAGTTTTAACTTATTTTGCAGTGGTGGGTAGTTCAAATGCGGTTAATTTAACTGATGGATTAGATGGTTTAGTGTCTTTTCCAGTTATTACTGTTGCGCTTGGCTTGTCAATTTTTGCGTATATTGCAGGCAATAAAGTGTTTGCTAATTATTTATTATTACCACATGTACCTGGTGCACACGAGGTTGTGGTATTTTGTTGTAGTTTAGTTGGTTCATGTTTAGGGTTTTTGTGGTTTAATGCTCATCCTGCCAGAGTGTTTATGGGTGATGTCGGGGCTTTAGCTATTGGCGCTGTTCTTGGTACTATTGCGATTATTGTTCGTCAAGAGGTTGCTTTTATTATTATGGGTGGTCTTTTTGTGGTTGAGGCACTTTCAGTGATGTTGCAGGTTGGTTGTTATAAATTAAGAAAAAAGCGAATTTTCTTAATGGCACCAATTCATCATCATTTTGAACTTAAAGGCTGGAAGGAAAATCAAGTGGTAGTTCGTTTTTGGATAATTAGTATTATTTTGTTATTATTGAGTTTATCCACAATCAAGCTAAGATAAAAGTTAAATTATGAGAAAAGAAATCAATTTACATAAAGATAGATTCGTAGTTATTGGCATTGGTGATACAGGTTTATCTATTATCAAATACTTAAAGTATGTAGGTGCTAATTTAGTGGCAGTTTTTGATACTAGAGATAATCCGCCATATCATGAATCATTGCAAGGCATTAAATTAATCTGTGGAAAACTAGACCATAAGTATTTTAATAACATTGATACGATAGTAATAAGCCCAGGAGTTTCAATTTACGACGAGGCATTGCAAACCGCTTTAAGGTGTGGCGTAAATGTTATTGGTGATATTGAGTTATTTGCTTTAGCTATAAAACATTGGAAGACCAAAGTTATTGGAATCACGGGAAGTAATGGTAAGACTACTGTAACAGCACTATCTGGATACCTAGCTAAAAAATTAAATATTAAAACTTTAGTTGCG
>CAITEL010000360.1 GCA_903891375.1 uncultured Neisseriaceae bacterium | reverse complement strand
TTTTTTATTTTTAACAACCCGTATTTCCTGCTCCTACTATCAATATAATTTTTTATGTACCTTTCCTCATACAACCATCCTTTTTCTTTAAATTCATCTAAAGTACTGCGCAACTCTTCTTCGTTTAGAGCATATGGCCTCAATTTATTAAATAAATCATTATATGCAAATTCACGCCTAGCTAAAAAATACAATGCTTTTTTCTTTAATATACTCATATTCAATCAACAAAATGTTAAAAGGTGGCCATTCTAACCACCTTTTAATTTTTTACACCATTAAGTAGTATTTAATCCACTTCTGCTTCAGAATCTATATCAATTTCACGTTCAATTAATGGAATTTCTGGCGCATTAACCCCAGACAACCCTCTAATTTGTACTTCAATTTCTTTTGCGATCATTGGATTTGCTTTCAAATATTCTTTAGCATTCTCTTTACCTTGTCCAATTTTAGTGCCTTTATAACTATACCAAGAGCCAGATTTATCCAGAAGATTATTTAAAACACCCAATTCAATTAATTCACCATTACGTGAAATACCTTCACCATACAATATTTCAAAATCCGCTTGTTTAAATGGGGGAGCAACCTTATTTTTGACAACTTTAACTCGTGTATCACTACCAATAATTTCTTCACCTTTTTTGATTGCACCTGTACGTCTAATATCCAGTCTAACTGACGAATAAAATTTTAAAGCATTTCCACCAGTAGTTGTCTCAGGAGAACCAAACATAACTCCAATTTTCATCCGAATTTGATTAATAAATATAACCAGTGTGTTTGTTCTTTTTATATTGGCTGTTAATTTCCTCAAAGCTTGTGACATAAGTCTTGCCTGTAAACCCATATGACTATCGCCCATATCACCCTCAAGCTCAGCTCTTGGAGTAAGCGCTGCTACTGAATCAACAACAATAACATCTATACTTCCACTACGCACTAACATATCAGCAATTTCTAATGCTTGTTCTCCAGTATCTGGTTGCGAAATCAACAGGTCATCAATTTTCACTCCTAACTTTCTTGCATAAACAACATCTAGAGCATTTTCTGCATCAATATACGCACAGGTTCCACCATTTTTCTGTGATTCTGCAACTACCGACAAACTCAACGTAGTTTTTCCACTAGACTCTGGCCCAAAAATCTCTACCACACGTCCTTTCGGCAATCCACCAATACCTAATGCCATGTCAATTGTTATTGAGCCGGTAGAAATCACCTGTATGTCATTCGCAATTTGTTTTTCATTCATTCTCATAATTGAGCCTTTACCAAATTGTTTTTCAATTTGGCTCAATGCTGCCTGCAAGGCTTTGCTTTTTTCAGTTTCTGTCATTTTTTTATTCCTAAAAATTAAATTTATTTATTTTTTTTACAGTAAGGTAATCAGTTGCCGTTTCAAATAATTTTATCTCTGCATATTCATTATCCCCGACTCTCACCACTTTTACGGCGTGCATCACAGCCTCTTCTCCAATTATACCTACAAGTATTCCACCAATAAGTAATTGCTGCTTTAGCTCCATAGGTATTTTTTCTAATGCTCCCCCTATAAATATTTTATTATATGGTGAGCTATTAGCTAAGCCAAAGTGTCCATCCCCACACACAACACTTACATTATTTATTCCTGCATAGGTTAGATTCCTTGTTGCAAATTGTTTGGCTTGCTCATCAATTTCCATTGAGTACACAAACTCAGAGAGTCTAGCCAACAATGCTGTTACGTAACCACTACCAGAGCCAATTTCTAACACACGATCTTTTTTATTTAATTCTAATGCCTGCAACAACATAGCATCTATCCGTGGACATAACATCTTGACACCATTTGGTAATGGCACTTCCAAATCTGAGAATGCTATATTTTTATATTGTGGTAACACAAACATTTCACGTTTTATACTTAATAATGCATCTAGCAAATTTTTCTCCGAAACATCACATGGTCTAATCTGTTGTTCAACCATATTAAATCTTGCTTGCTCTATATCCATCATAACCTATCCTTTTTTTCACGAAGCTGATTTAGTAACAGTTTTTACACCTGACTGTTTAATTACAAGTGCTTTTATAACTTCTATTAATCGTGGTGGTTGTGCTGGGCTAACAATATATTTATCAGCAACAATAAATGTGGGCGTTCCTGTCAAATTATAACTAGGATCAGCCGTCATTGTCTTATAACGCCCTACAGTACTACTAATATCAAATGAATTATATGCATCTAAAAATTTATTTACCTGTTCTTTGTTTAAACCATTATTTGCTAAAAACACCTTGAGTGATGTAGCATCATTTAATTTTTGCCCACTAAATATAGCATTAAAAACAGGCACATATAATTTGTTTAATTTTAGAAGCTGTATTGTAGCATTAAGCTTTGCATCAGCAACCATGTTCTGGTCATCACCCCATATAACATGAATCTTATCTAATTCTACATTTTTATTCGAAGCTAAGTAATTTTCAACCAAAGGTTCTACATCCTTGCAATGAATACACGTAAAAGAAAAAAATTCTTTAATGTTGATTTTTTTCAATTTTGTGGGGGTACTCGTTGCAGAGGGTATTACTGTATAATCAACCCCTTCTTTAATTGCTGTCAAGGCAAAAACATTGGCAAACATTAAAGCCCCCATTGTTAATCCTAATATAATTTTTTTCATATGAGTTTCCTTTCTTTAATTTAATTTTAAAATCGTTGTGCTTATACCATTATTTTTTAATTCTTGTCGGATCTTGTTTGCATCTACATCAGAAGTATATGGACCCATTAATACTTTATTAATCATTCCCGAATGTATTTTTGTTGATTTCACTTTAGCTTCATATCCCTGTAAAGCCAATTGTGCTTGCATGTTATTTGCAGCAGAAATATCATTAAACGCACCTGCTTGAATATAATATACTGAAGTATTTTTTGTTATACTTTCTCTTAATACTTGAGTACTTTCCTGATTACTATTATTATTTTTATCTTGCAATATTTGATAGAAATCATAATCGCCAGCAGAAGCATCATGTTTACCTGAATTTGGCTGTCCATTCGTTTCCTGAATCTTAGTTCCAGGGGATAACATTGTTGGTTGTTCATCGCCATTTGTCATTGACTCTGAAGTGTTTGCTAACTTATTTTCAAATTTTACTGGTGTATTATTAAGATAGTATACCACGCCACCAGCAATAGAAACACCTATAATTAAACCTATCAAAAATTTTCCCATAAATATCTAAACTCCACGTTTATATTGAGCGCTTTGCGCTACATGTGATTGCGTAATAATTTCCGATGTATCCAAGTCCGCAACAGTTCTTGCAACTTTAATTAATCTATAATATGCTCTTGCTGATAATCCTAGCTTATCTGACATTTGTGTCAATATTTCTTTTGCTTTATTATTTAAAATACAATATTCTTCAATTTCTTGATTATTTAGTTCATAATTTAATTTTTTTTGGCGCTTAAGTTGAATCTCACGCGATTTTAAAACCCTTTCTTTAACCTGACTAGATGATTCACCCGAAGGCAATGATTGCAACTCATCTGGTTTAACATGTGGAATTTGCACAATCATATCAATTCTATCTAATAGCGGGGCCGAGAGTTTTCCACTATATCGTGCAACTTGTTCTGGCGTACACTTACATATGTTTTGATGATGCCCGTGATTACCACATGGACAAGGATTCATTGCCGCAATAAGTTGAAAATCGGCAGGAAATTCTACTTTCAAATTAGCTCTGGCTATATTTATTTTTTTTGTTTCTAGCGGTTCACGTAACACCTCCAAAACTTTTCGATCAAATTCTGGTATTTCATCTAAAAACAATACCCCATTGTGTGACAAGCTTATTTCTCCAGGTTTAGGGTGTGAACCACCACCAACTATAGCCACACTTGAACTTGAGTGATGCGGTTGTCTAAATGGGACTCTTTTCCATTGCCCCAAATTAAACCCATTATTGCTAATTGAGTACACCGAAGCGGTCTCGATTGCCTCATCCGTGGATAATGACGGCAAAATTCCAGTTAATCTTTGTGCGAGCATTGATTTACCGCAACCTGGATTACCAACCATTAATATGGAATGTCGCCCACTTGCTGCTACTTCTAACGCTTTTTTTACCCCTATTTGACCTTTTACTTCTTTAAAATCAAGTACCGTATTCTCTTCTTCAGTTAACACGTCCGCTACACCCACATAAGGAGTTAACTCTAATTCTCTAGTCAACCAATTAACGACCTGTTTCAGGTTATCTATAGCGTAAATTACCACACCATCAACTAAACTAGCTTCTTTTGCGCTATTAGTTGGTAGAACAAAAGCTCGTTCACTTCTTATGGCATTATACGAAATAGCAAGTGCACCATTAATCCTTCTTAATCCACCATCTAGAGCAAGTTCCCCAGCAAACTCAAATTTATTAATATCTCGTTTACACTTAATTAATCCGCTCGCAATTAGAACCCCTAAAGCTATTGGTAAGTCATAACGTCCAGAATCCTTCGGCAAATCTGCAGGGGCAAGATTAACTGTGATTCTTCTAGCAGGAAAGTCAAACCCAGATGTCTGAATTGCAGAACGCACTCTATCACGGCTTTCCTTAACTTCTGTATCTGGTAGCCCAACAATTGAAAAACTTGGTAACCCATTAGCAACATGAACCTCTACCACAACTTCTGGTGCACCCATACCTCGCAAGGCCCTTGCATGTAATTTAGCTAATCCCATTTAAATTTTTAACCCTTTTATTACTTGCTCTAATTCGTCTAGTTTTTTCCTAGTTGCAATCAGAACCATTTGTTGAGTATCAAATTCTTCACGGGAGACCAAATCCAATTTCGCTATAATTGCTGTGACTATCGCTTTTATATTTTCTTCAATATAATTACCACTTTGTATATTCTCAGCTAATCCCTTAATTGATTCTGTCATTGTTTCTATTATCTTACTATTCATTAGCAATTTTATCCCCTTACAATTTTTTTAATAATTAATACCCAACATGTCTTCTGCATGTTTAATTGTAGCCTCTGTCATATTCATTCCACTTAACATTCTTGCAATTTCTATTACACGCTCTTTTTTCTCTATTTTAGCAACACTTAACTTAGTCTGCTTATGTTCTTCTTTTTTGCTAACAACTAAATGATTATCTCCAAAACTTGCTGTTTGAGGTTGATGTGTAATACATATAACTTGTTTTGTTGACCCCAACTCCCTAAGCATTTTCCCAACAATTGCGGCAATTTTTCCACCTATCCCCACATCTATTTCATCAAATATAATAATTTCTGGCGGATTATGCGCACTTAATAACAAATATAACGCTAATGCAGTTCTGGATAATTCTCCCCCTGAGGCAACCTTAGATAACGGTTGCATCTCCATCCCCTTATTAAAGCAAACAGTATATTCTATATTTTCCAAACCAAAACTATGTTTAACACCACTACCAACCAAATTAACTTGAAATTCTCCATTTATGCTCA